>DATKTE010000371.1:0-2055 GCA_035531295.1 Alphaproteobacteria bacterium | reverse complement strand
CAGCCGAAAAAATGCCTATTAGTGAGATGTTGAAACAGATCGTCGTCAACCCACCACTCATGGGCTTAATGCTCGGTGAACTTGGAAGATATTTAGGAAGGTTTGTTATCTTTGGACTGGCTTTCTATTATTTCAAATATGTTGTCAATAATCTAGCTGTTATTGCGGTGTTTATGACGGGTCTTAACGTAGTAACGTTCGTAGGAGCTTTAATTGCCAATCCACTGGCTAAGAAATTCGGAGAGAGAAATACGTATATCATATCACTTTCGATCTTTATTGTAGGGCTATTAGCGGTATGGGCGTTACCAATGAATTATGTTTCCTTCATGATCATCATGTTCATCGCTTATTTAGGGTATGGTATGCCCGATGCCTTAGGCGTTGTCATGTATTCATCTACAGTTGATTATGGTGAATGGAAAACGGGCAAGAATGCCAGAGGTTTCATCATGTCTTTAATTAGTTTTCCGATCAAGTCGGCTATCCTTGTAAGAAGTGTTATTATCACTGCCGTGCTTGCAGGGTCAGGCTATGTTGCAAATATGAAGGCAACACCACAACTAATCAGCTCGATAAAGAGCGGATTGACTCTAGTTCCTGCCGTCATAATGTTTGTAGGGTTGCTGTTTATTATCTTCCTTTATAAAATCACACCTCAAAGCCTTGCGAAAATGCAAAGTGAAATTGCTGCAAGGAAGTCCTGATCTTCACCCTAGACAGTGTATATTCCAAAATAAGAGAGATGATTATGTTCATCTCTCTTGTTTCACTTCAAACTACCAAATTATATATTGACCAAATACTCGTCACGTTGATTTATAGGAGTTGAAGAAGTAAGTGAAAGAAAGAGATCTACAAAGATTTATTGAGATAATGCCAATCTTGAATGGAGTAATGCAGGACGATATTACCATTGTCGTATTTGATCTTAGAAAAGAAATTATCGCTGCATATGCACCAGGCCAACTCAAAATGCCTTCAAAAGCGGGAGATCCAATTAAAAATATGGAAAATTTTAATTTAGTTAAGAAAAGTAAAGTACAATTACCGTCGGTTGTTCCCACTCGGTTTTTCGGAGTGCCGGCGAAAGGTCTGCTTACCCCTGTCTTTGATGAATTTGGAGAGGTCGTTGGCATAGTCTCGGTATCTAAGAGCATCGAAAAAGAGGCGAAAATTGAAGAGATTACTTCTATGCTCTTTTCCTCCATGGAGCAATTAAACGCTGGAATTGAGGAAGTTGCTTCGAGTTCACAGCAATTATCAACGTTTATTAAGGAAATTGACGAATTCAGTTCGCAAACAGAAGAAAAAATCAAGAACATCGACAGTATAATCGAGGTTATTAAGAGTATTTCAAACCATTCAAACCTCCTAGCCTTAAACGCATCGATAGAAGCAGCAAGGGCTGGAGATGCAGGAAGAGGATTCAGTGTCGTAGCCAAAGAAATGGGTAAACTCTCAAGCTTAAGTAAGGACTCGGCAGAAAAGGTGTCAAGATCGCTTTTAGATATTAAAAAGGCTATTGAGTTTATCAGTGAAAAAATAAGAGGAACAAGTCTCTCGTCTGAGAATCAAGCTGCAGCAACTGAGGAGATGGATGCTACGTCGGATGTGATTGTTTCCATTGCGAAGCAACTATCTGATTTAGCAAAGGTCCAAACGGTGGATGAATTAATTAGTCAGAGGAGGATATAACTACTTCTTACCTTTTAAAAAGGATTTATGGGGGGAGATGGTTACATGTCTGTGCAAAAAGAAAAAGGATGGCAAAGGTACCATACAATTTGGTTAATGCTCTTCATCGGATGGGTAGTATCTTATGCTGATCGGACATTGACAGGCCCAGTCGTTACCTGGATGATTACTAACAAGGTTGGTTTTCTAGAAGCTGCCAGTAACCCTCATGCGCTTGGTGGTTTGCTGGGAAGCTTATTTTTCGCGGGATATATGCTGACACAGTTCCCGGGAGGATATTTTGGGGATAAGTATGGGTATAGGACTATTGTTGTGATCAGTATCTTTTGGGCGGGTATCACCACCCTCTTAACAGGA
>DATKTE010000370.1:0-5366 GCA_035531295.1 Alphaproteobacteria bacterium | reverse complement strand
CTTTCGGGGGCTTTTTCTAAATGCTTTTATCGCCGATCGCCAAGCAGGCGCAACATCATAAGGAACAAGTTGATAAAGTCTAAGTAGAGACGAAGAGCACCAAAAATGGCTCTTTTCCCAGCGACTTCTGTAGAACTTCCTTCAACATAGGTATCCTTAATATTTTGTGTGTCATACGCTGTAAGACCTGTGAAGATAATCACTCCGGCAATTGACACTAAAAACTGAAGCATACTACTTGCTATAAAAAGGTTCGCAAGGGACGCAATAATAATGCCTATAAGCCCCATAAATAGGAATGAGCCCCAAGCTGTTAAATCCTTCTTTGTTGTGTAGCCATAAAGACTCATGGCCGCAAACATACCAGCTGTTATGAAAAAGACGCGTGCAATACTTTCATACGTATAAACTGCAAAAATAACAGAAAAAGCGACACCATTCAAAGCCGCATAAAGCCAAAATAAAGTCTGGGCGGTTGAATATTGAATCGCATTAATTCGAAAGCTTAAAAAGAACACGAGAGCAACAGGAGCCAGGATAAAGAGCAACATAAAAGGCTGAAGCGCATGAAATAAAGCTGGTGAGGAAACGACCAACAAAGCAACCCCTCCTGTCACACCAAGGGCAAGCGCCATGTAATTATAAACGCCCAGCATATAGGTACGGAGACCCTCACTGTAGGCAAGCGTACTTCTTTCAACACCTAAAATAGTTTTATTTTTAGACCGATCATTCATCGAGACAACTCCTTTTTTATCTCCTTTATATATAAGGGATAATTTATTTTTCGGCAAGTCCAGGGTTTTTTAAACGAAAAAAGGTATAGGAAAGTGTAATTGTGTCCACATCATCAAGCGTTGGATCCTTCACAATATCAGGGTCAATAAAAAATTGAACGGGAAAGTCTGTCGCTTGCCCCCCCTCCATATGTTGTTCAATAAAACAAAAACATTCAACCTTATTAAAGTAAATGCCCGCCTTGTGGGGTGTCACGTTATAGGTCGCCATCCCGACGGTATGATAGGGGGAAAGATTCTTAGCCTCATAAAAAGCAAGTCCAATTTCTCCAGCTTTTACTTTGATTTGTCTTTGTGAGGGCTTAAATTCCCAGGGCAATTCAGTCTGAGTATCCGCGTTAAAACGCACCGTAATAACGCGATCTTCAATTCGAGTTGGCAAGGCTTTTGCAACTTGGGTCGTCCCCCCGTGACCTGTTTTCTCGCAAAACATTTTAAAGAGGGCAGATGAGGCAAAAGTTAAGGCCAGCATTCCAGAGGCAACCCCTAAAAGAATAATAAGCGTGGAACGATGACGCGCCTTCACTTCATATAAACGGTTGCTGCTGCGTAAAATAAGAGGGCCATCCCGAGCAAACCCCAAAAGAGAGCTTTATTCTTTGAATTTCTCATAGGCCCCCAAGCTTATCTAGAACCATCGTGGTAAAAAGAAGAAATAGATATATAATGGAATAGAAAAAAAGCCGTACGCCTTCTTTTTTGTCTTGAGAATATTTCACCTTTATTGCAAAAGCGATAAACGCAATCCCCAGAAGCAGAGCAACGGCTCCATAGAGGAGACTGAAATCCCCATTATAGACAGGATATAAGGTGAGAGGAATCAGTCCCAGAATGTAAATGAGAATTTGATTTTTGGTGGCTTCAAGACCATAAACCACAGGCAACATAGGGATCTTTGCTTTTGCATAATCTTCGTGCCGAACAAGAGCTAGAGCCCAAAAATGGGCAGGCGTCCAAAGAAAAATGATTCCAAATAAAAGCCACGGAAGAAGCGCTGTTTCATTCATCACAGCTGCCCACCCAATCACAGGGGGCAAAGCTCCTGCTGCGCCACCAATCACAATGTTTTGAGGAGTCACTCTTTTCAACCAAATTGTGTAGACAAAGATGTAAAAAAGAATCGCTCCGGCCAAATAAAAAGCCGCCCAAAAATTAACGAGAGTATACATCACAATTACAGAACCAATAGCAAGTGTCAGCCCAAAACCGAGGGCTTCACCCGCCTGGATCTTCCCTCGCGGCAGTGGGCGTTCTTTTGTGCGATCCATGATGGTGTCGATATCCCGCTCATACCACATATTCAGGGCCCCTGCTGCACCACTTCCGACAGCAATGCACAAGATTGCAGCTAAGGCGATAATCGGGTGAATCGACCCTGGTGCCAGCAATAGTCCCACAATTCCCGTAAAGACCACCAAAGACATAACCCGCGGTTTCAGGAGTTGCCAGTAGTCGTCTGCAGAGGACGTGGATTTGAGAGAGAGAAGAACTGACATTAAGGCTGCCTCATTTCTCTATTGTCATCCTTGTCCCCGCGAAGGCGGGGAACACGAGGATCCAGTCATAGTAACGTTTCATATAAATCTTTCCAATCAGGGTTTTCTTTTTCAATCAGTCTTAGTTTCCAAATTCGATTCCATTGCTTTAGGCATTTTTCTCTGTGTATAGCCTCCCTCACATCAACGTATGATTCGGCATACACAAGCTTATCAACTCCATATTTCTTCGTAAAACCTTCAACTAACTTATTTTTATGTTCGAAAATTCGATGGGCCAAGTTATTCGTGACCCCAATATACAGAGTTCCGTTTCTTTTTGAACAGAGAATATAGACATAATAAGGAATAATACTCTCCTATCTTCTGGATCCTCGCCTTCGCGAGGATGACAAAAGCGGGGTATTTATGACCAATTTTTATCCTATCTTTACTCAATTTGCGGCTGTGTTTCAAAGGTATGGAAAGGCGGTGGGGACGATAGCGTCCACTCCAAGGTTGTGGCTCCTGGCCCCCAAGGGTTATCAGGCGCCTTTTTTCCCCACTTAAATGCGTAAAAAACAATATAGATAAAATAAAGCGCCCCTGCAAAGGTCATAACTGACCCAATAGATGAGACAAAATTCCAGCCTGAATAGGCATCAGGATAATCAGGAATCCGCCGTGGCATACCCGCAAGGCCCAAGAAATGCATAGGAAAGAAGATGATGTTCACCCCAATGAATGTTAGCCAGAAATGTAAATTGCCCATCCATTTCGGAATCATTTTGCCCGTCATTTTGGGGAACCAATAATAAAAGCCTGCAAAAATTCCAAAGAGCGCTCCCATGGAGAGAACATAATGAAAATGTCCTACCACAAAATACGTATCATGGAGAGAAATATCCACACCCCCATTGGCCAACGTAACTCCTGTTACCCCTCCGATTACGAAGAGAATAATAAAACCGATGGCATAGAGCATGGGCGTCTCGAAAGTAAGGGACCCGCCCCACATTGTCGCAATCCAACTGAATATCTTAATGCCTGTCGGCACGGCTATAATAAGGGTTGCCGCTGTAAAATAAGCATTTGTATTCACATCCATTCCTACAGTAAACATATGATGGGCCCACACAACAAAGCCTATAACCCCAATAGAAACCATGGCATAAACCATTCCGAGGTAGCCAAACACAGCTTTACGGGCAAAAGTGGAAATGACTTGGCTCACGATGCCAAAGGCGGGCAAAATCATAATGTAAACTTCAGGGTGGCCAAAAAACCAAAACAGGTGCTGAAAGAGCAAGGGGTCCCCTCCCCCAGCTGGCTCAAAGAAGCTTGTTCCAAAACCTCGATCCGTGAGCAACATGGTTATGGCGCCTGCTAAAACTGGAACGGCCAAAAGAAGCAAAAAAGCCGTCACAAGAATGCCCCAGACAAAAAGGGGAACTTTGTGCATGGTCATGCCAGGTGCTCGCATATTAAAAATCGTGGTGATAAAGTTAATCGCACCCAAGATCGAAGACGCACCCGCCAAGTGGAGAGCCACCAACATAAAATCAACGGCCGCATCCGGATGGCCAATACTGCTTAAAGGGGGATAAAAAGTCCAGCCCGTCCCCGCACCTGATCCCACGACAATCGAAAGCGTTAAAAGAATTAATGCCGGGATGAGGAGCCAAAAACTAATATTATTCAATCGCGGAAAGGCCATGTCAGGCGCACCAATCATTAAGGGCACAAACCAATTTCCGAAGCCTCCAATCAAAACAGGCATCACGAAGAAGAAAATCATCAACAGTCCATGGGCTGTAATGACCACATTGTAAATCTGGAATTCGTTCCCTGCGAGTAGGGTTCCATGAGGATGGGCCAATTGAAGCCGAATCAAAAGGGAAAGTGTGGACCCGAACAAAGCCCCAAAAGCGCCAAAAATAATATACATCGTACCGATGTCTTTATGGTTGGTTGACAAAACCCACCGACGCCATCCTACGGGTGCGTGGTCGTCATGAATATGATCAGCCGTTGTAGCGTACGACATTTCTTTTCTTATCCTCCACTATGAGTTGGCGGGGGGCTTTTTTTGGAAGCAAGCCAATGTTCAAATTTCGCGGGCGAGACGGCCTCGACCACTATAGGCATAAACCCATGTTTAACACCACAAAGCTCGGAACACTGGCCGTAATAAACCCCTTCTTTTTTCACGTTAAACCACGTTTCATTTAATCGCCCTGGCACGCTATCTCGTTTAACGCCAAAGGAAGGGACCGCCCAACTGTGAACCACATCCGTTGATGTCGTGATGACACGAATATTTGTATTTATAGGGACAATGACACGGTTATCAACTTCAAACAAGCGAAGCTGACCTGGTTTTAGCTCATTCTCTGGCACCATGTTGCTATCAAATCGAATATCATGGTCAGGGTATTCATAAGTCCAATACCACTGATTGCCGATGGCTTTTATTGTCAGCTGGGCTTTTGGTGTTACATCCATCAAATATAAAAGTTTGAAAGAAGGAAACGCAATATAAACAAGAATCAAGACGGGAATTGCCGTCCATATGATTTCCAGTAGCGTATTATGGGCTGTTCTTGAAGGGTTCGCATTTTTTGAGGCGCGAAAGCGCACCACCACATAAATTAGAAGAGCCGCCACGATAAAAACGATAATCCCTTCAATGATAAGAAGGGTTAAGTGGAAGTCGTAGAGATGTTCCATAACTGGTGTCGCAGGATTTTGATAATACATCTGCCAGGGCCGAGGCTGATCCGCCCATGTGAAGGAGGGTAGAAAAAAGGAAAAGATTCCTAAAAGGAATTGAAAGCCTCGCATGAATGTTCCTCATTAATTTCCTGACATCATACGCAGAGGAAACCTTCTTACTCAAGTGGATTCACCGACAAAAATTGCATTTTCTTTTAAATATTGATAGAACCGTTTGGTAAGTTTATGCATTAAACATAGGTGCTTTTATGAAGATATTCTCGCTGGTATTGTTTTGTACTTTTTTAATCTCCTTCAACGTCCCTCTCCAGGCTAAAGAACAACACGGCATTGCCATGCACGGCGGGCTTAAATACCC
>DATKTE010000369.1:0-2832 GCA_035531295.1 Alphaproteobacteria bacterium | reverse complement strand
TGACAAGTAGGGCAGGTTTCTGGCTTTGTCCCTTTTTCAGCACCTGACCCCTGACAGGTTTCACAGGTTGCATTTGTAGAGATCTTAATGTTTTTTTTCAAACCCTTGAATGCGTCGTCAAGGGTGATTTCCATGTTGTAGCGAAGGTCCGCACCTCGGGAAGAGGCTTCTGCTTGACTTGCTCTCCCCCCCATGAATTCACTAAACATATCATCGAAAATATTACCAAAACCAGCGGCCTCAAAGTCAAAGCCACCTTGATGAAATCCCCCACCACCTCGTGGTCCGCCACCCATGCTACCATCAAAGGCTGCGTGCCCTAAGCGATCATAAGCCGCACGCTTTTGTTCATCCTTAAGAATATCATACGCTTCGCTGATTTCTTTAAACTTCTTCTCAGATTCTTTGTCACCAGGATTTTTATCAGGGTGCAATTTCATTGCAAGCTTGCGATAAGCTTTCTTAATCTCATCAGCTTTGGCTGATCGAGAAACACCTAAAAGGTCATAATAATCTTGTTTTGCCATGTATCAACCAGTATAGGCCTGCTGGAGAAAATCTCCAGCAGGCGCTTGTCTACTCTTTATCCTTGTTATTGTCATCAACTTCTTCAAAGTCAACATCAACTATATCTTCTTTGTTTATTTTCTCTGATTCATCTGAAACTTCGGATGAGGTGTCCTCTTGGGCCCCTTCCTGGCTTGCTTTATAAAGCGCTTCACCTAAAGCCATAGAGGCTTGAGTTAAAGCTTCCATTTTTTCCTGGATCACTGATTTTTCAGGAGAATCAAGGGACGCATGAAGCTCTTTTACAGCCGCTTCTACTTTCTCGCGATCCGTTGCTCCAATTTTATCCCCATTTTCAGCGAGAGTTTTTTCAGTCGTGTGGATCAGAGCTTCAGCATGATTGCGAACCTCGACAAGCTCGCGCCGCTTCTTATCTTCACTGGCATGCGCTTCAGCATCTTTCACCATTTTATCAATGTCTTTTTCTGAAAGACCGCCAGACGCTTCAATTCTGATTTGCTGTTCTTTGCCCGTTGCTTTGTCTTTTGCGAAAACATGAACAATACCATTGGCATCAATATCAAAAGTCACTTCAATTTGGGGTGCCCCGCGGGGTGCAGGAGGAATTCCCATGAGATCAAATTGTCCTAGGATCTTGTTGTCGGCCGCCATTTCACGTTCTCCTTGGAAAACACGAATGGTAACGGCTGTTTGGTTATCTTCGGCCGTCGAGAAAACTTGGCTCTTCTTTGTGGGAATCGTCGTATTACGATCAATGAGGCGGGTAAAGACACCCCCTAAAGTTTCAATGCCAAGTGAGAGAGGAGTGACATCAAGTAAAAGAACATCTTTCACGTCTCCTCTCAAGACGCCGCCTTGGATAGCTGCACCCAAAGCCACAACTTCATCCGGATTCACTCCTCGATGTGGGTCTTTTCCAAAGAATTCTTTCACAGTTTCGATGATTTTGGGCATACGGGTCATACCGCCAACTAAAATGATTTCATCGATCTGGTTTGCCTTAAGGCCGGCATCTTCAAGAGCAGCCTTGCAAGGTTTGACCGTACGTTGAATCAGATCTTCAACAAGGCTTTCCAGTTTGGCACGTGTGAGCTTGACATTGAGATGCTTAGGACCAGAGGCATCAGCTGTAATAAAGGGAAGATTTACGTCCGTATTCACTGCACTTGAAAGCTCAATTTTAGCTTTTTCGGCAGCTTCCTTAAGCCGTTGGAGGGCAAGTTTATCCTTACGAAGATCAATCCCTTGTTCCTTTTTAAATTCATCAGCCAAAAAGTCGATGATGCGTTGGTCAAAGTCTTCACCACCCAAAAAAGTATCGCCATTCGTTGATTTAACTTCGAATACGCCATCTCCAATTTCGAGAATCGAAACGTCAAAAGTTCCGCCCCCTAAGTCATAGACAGCAATCACTTCACCTTCTTTTTTATCCAGGCCATAGGCAAGAGCAGCAGCTGTTGGTTCATTGATAATGCGCAAAACTTCAAGACCTGCAATTTTTCCAGCGTCCTTTGTGGCTTGGCGCTGAGAGTCATTAAAATACGCAGGCACAGTAATAACGGCTTGGGTGACCTTTTCACCTAAAAAGTTTTCTGCTGTTTCTTTCATTTTTTGGAGGATGAACCCACTAATCTCACTGGGGCTATATTTTTTGCCTTCGATTTCAACCCAAGCGTCTCCATTAGGACCCTCAACAATTTTATAAGGGACAAGATTCATATCTTTTTTGGTTACAGGGTCATCAAATCGTCGTCCAATAAGGCGTTTAATAGCAAAAAGGGTGTGTTCGGGGTTTGTTACGGCTTGACGCTTTGCGGCTTGTCCCACGAGACGTTCGCCCGTATTTGTAAAAGCAACCATCGAAGGAGTCGTTCGACCACCCTCGGCGTTTTCAATGACGCGGCCTTCTTTTCCGTCCATGATAGCAACACAAGAGTTTGTGGTACCAAGGTCAATTCCAATCACTTTGCTCATATTATTCCTCTTTCTTTTCTGCAGTGTAAACTAAAATTGGTCTATTTTATTTATGTAGGTATGGATTCAGTCGGTTGCAATGTGGGGTCAGAATTTTTTCCTTTAGCGACACCTACAAGCGCGGGACGCAAGAGTCGACCACTTAATTGGTATCCAGGTTGAAGAACATGAACAACTGTTCCCGCGGGTTGGTTCGGATCTTCAACTTCAAACATGGCTTGATGAAAGTGATGGTCAAAAGTTTTACCCAAGGGTTCAATCTTTTCAATCCCATGTTTTTTAAACGCAAAAAGAAGTTCTTTTTCAGTAATCTCAACCCCTTCCATGAGA
>DATKTE010000368.1:0-2190 GCA_035531295.1 Alphaproteobacteria bacterium | reverse complement strand
CAGGTTTGGTATCTCTCCGCATCTTTGAAGCTAAATTGTCCCATTTCAATATCTCCAACGGTTTTTATGAGATAATCCCAAGCCCTTTTGAGCAGGTTCCTCGTAGATTCCCTTAACCTTTTCGTGCTTGTTAGGTACTCCTCCAAGAGTCCTGACAGCGTTATTGTTAGCTGGCTTTCGCTTTGACCCATTTTATCTTACCTCCTTTCAACGGTCGTAGCTGCAAGCCACTGTTTCGTAGGACTTGCAGTATATATTATCATTAGCCAGCCGTCAACGCACCACATCATTATTAACTTTTCAAAGAGCTAAAATCTTATTATTCTGCTTGGGCTATGGCAGCTTCAACTATGTCATCAACTTGTTGGTCATATCCTACGCCTCTTTTGAAGCACCCATCTTCTATCTTCTTAATCTTTTTGCACGCATCCAGCAAGGCATCGTGGCTGTTGACGCATTGGACAATGCGGCGGACATTGGCTTCTTTTTCTTCAAGCGAATAACCCTCATATTCACCAAGGCAGGTTGCAACATTAAATCCTTTCCCCTTTGCTCTTATGAGTACTTTGTGATGAAGATAATTGTCAAACACTTCCCATTTTCCTTTTGTATATTCACCCATTTTATCCCTTCTTTCTTTTGCTTGCGTGCAGCTTGAAAGTTACGCCGATAGTCGGGTGGCCTTTAATCAGGTCGTTTATCTTCGTCCGCAGGATTGCGTTAATGTCATCGAGGGCAGAATCGCTTACCCTGCGGCAAGGCCAACCGGGACGAATTACCGGAGCCATTCTCAAGACGTATTCCTTGCAATGCTGCCTACAAATCAAATCCCCGTTACTCATTTCCGCCTCTTTTTATTTTTTAGCTCAATAACGCACTTTGTTAAAATAGATAAAATATTTTGGCTTCACTGCTTTGCGCCTGTTGGCCGAACTCGACTCGACCTATACCAAACTACCTCTTTTTTGCTGCTGCTGTTTTCTTCTGATAATACTTTACTTTACGCCGATATTTTTTGATGAATGTCTTTGCTCGATTGAATTTTTTTTGCCATTCGTCTAGTTTCTTTTGTGCCTTTGCCGCCCGCACCTCTATAATGTTCAGCGTTGGCTTTGGTGGTTTCTTTTTTTTTAGAGGCACTTTCTCATCTGGCCACCAATCGGCATTGATTTTCCCAGAAGGTTTCATATCTTTATGCTTCAAGCCAATGTTGTGAGCGACTTCGTGTAGATAAGTTCGTGCAATGTCCCGAGCAGATATTATATGTTCTGTGCGAATCTTACCAAGATGAACCATTACTGGCCGGGGCAGTTTTATCACAATAGAACAGGAGTGATACCAAGCGTAACCACCCACCCACGTTGTCTTGTGATATTTAACTGTAACGTGCCGATGCTTGTTTTCGCCGTGTATAAGATATTCGGTAAAAATGTGTTTTTCGCAAGCCAAAAACAATCGCCGCAAGTATCTCGTATCGTAATCAGTCTCGTTTAGAATCTTCATTTCTGCGTTCCTCCCTATTCCTACCACTCAAAGTTTTATAAAACACACCACAGGCCATCCTCGCTCGTCCTATGCCTATTCTGGCATCCACACCGTCCCTAAAAATTATGGAGAATTTACTTTTTTCTCTTGACTTTCGGGGTCTAACCCTGTAACTTTACGGATGTGGCAACGGATTGCATCGGCTTCAGAATGAAATTTACCTTGCCACCACTTCTTGTAAGCCTCTTTTTCGTAAGGGAAAACTTCCGCCGAAACGACTACTTTGACTTGATTGTTACTTGGATTATCCATACTCATAGTCTAAACTTAATATCGGTTGTTGTCAACATAAAAATATTAGGATACACAAAATTCTGCAACCTACATACGTAAGTATTTTTATAATAAGGACTTGCAAAAGAAAAAATATTTCATAAAATCCATATAATTATGGCAGAGCCAAAACATACGACTGTGGTTTTGAGTAAAACGGTGCAAAAGATTAAGGATGAACTGTCCCCCATCTACGGTCTGAAAAATATACTGTCAGCAGGTCTTTGGCTGTTCAGCCGATTATCCGATACTGAACAAAAGAAAGCGGTAGCTCAGGTAAATGAGCTTGCCCTTGCAGACGAAGCCGATGAGATTGTTTCCGGTGCTGAAGCCGATGCAATCCGTTGCCACATCCGTAAAGTTACAGGGTTA
>DATKTE010000367.1:0-5321 GCA_035531295.1 Alphaproteobacteria bacterium | reverse complement strand
GTCAGGAATGGCGACCCGAGAAGAAGACACTGTTTCTGAAGTCTTTGTGGCCAATACGCATACGCTTATGTTGTTTTTTACAACCTCAGGCCGGGTTTTTGGCATGAAAGTCTACAAATTACCGCTTGGGACCCCCCAAGCCCGCGGAAAAGCCATTGTAAATCTTCTTCCGCTTGAAGATGGCGAAACCCTTTCCACAATTATGCCCATGCCAACGGATGAGACTGAGTGGGAGAAGAAAAATATTATGTTCGCAACGTCCGCCGGTCACGTCAGACGCAATGCCCTTACGGACTTCACTAATATAAGATCCAATGGGAAAATAGCGATGAAGATTGAGCCCGGTGAACGGCTCATTGCGGTGAGTCCTTGTGATGAACACAGCGATGTTTTCTTAACAACACGTGCAGGACGATGCATTCGTTTTGGCGTTACAGATGTCCGGGAATTCGTTGGAAGGACATCAACAGGCGTGCGCGGAATACGCCTTGGAAAAGGCGATGAAGTCGTCTCAATGACCATTCTTAAACAAGTTGATTTTACAATTGAAGAGAGAGATTCCTACCTCAAGCAATCCCAACGCCTGCGCCGCCAGGATGAGGAAGAAGAGGCAAGCGGTAACGAAATAGCTCTTCCCTCAGAACGATTTGAAGCCATGGCTTCCGTTGAAGAATTCATACTTACGGCAAGTGAAAAAGGCTTTGGAAAGCGTTCATCTGCTTATGAATACCGCTGCACGAACCGGGGCGGCCAAGGCATTACCACAATGGACGTCACCGCCAAAACAGGAAAGGTCGTCGATTCTTTCCCCGTTGAAGCTGAGGATGATATCATGCTTGTGACAAACACAGGAAAGCTCATAAGGTGTCCGGTCAATGATATTCGTATTGCTGGGCGTAGAACTCAAGGCGTAACTCTTTTCCGGGTGGACAAGGAAGAAGCCGTTGTGTCCGTTGCCAGGATTAATGAGGGCGAAAATGGTGAGGAAGCTGAAGAGGAAACCATTGAGAATGTCTAAACCGCTTCACATAGGCGTTTACCCCGGCACTTTTGATCCCATAACTTTTGGCCATATTGATATTATTCAAAGGGCTACCCGTCTTGTAGATCGGCTGATTATTGCGGTTGCTACCAATGTGGGGAAAGCCCCTCTCTTTTCCATTGAAGATCGCATCCAGATGATTGAAAAAGAACTTGAAAGCTTTCTCATCCCAACGGATGTAGAAGTCATTGTAAAACCATTTGATTCTCTTCTGGTCAACTTTGCCAAGTCAGAGGGAGCTCAAGTCCTTATCCGAGGTCTTCGTGCGATATCCGATTTTGAGTATGAATTTCAAATGGTAGGGACCAATCGAAAGCTTTGTGCAGAGCTTGAAACTGTTTTCCTCGTCGCTTCAGAAAGTTACCAATTCATTGCTTCCAATCTCGTAAAGGAAATCGCTCGCCTGAAAGGGAATACAACGCCTTTTGTTTCTGAACACGTGGCCAAAAAACTGGAGGAGCAGTTTTCAGAATCGGCATAAGGAGAAAAAACAATGACCTTAATCATTGAACATGACGAAAAGAACAAACAATTTGTTGCAATAGTTGAAGGAAAAGCGGCTACCTTGAAGTATTCCATTTCACCCGATGGAAAAACATTGGATTACTATAGCACATTCGTACCTCCTGAATTACGGGGTCGTCATATTGGGCAAGACATTGTAAAATTTGCCTTGGATTTTGCAAAAGAAAACGGTTATCAGGTTATTCCCTCATGCCCTTTTGTTAAAACATATATCGATCGTCATTCCGAGTATCAAGGCAACATAGGCTAAGCCTATGATATCAAAGTTTTCTTAAGCCAAGCGCCCGCTTCTGATCCAAGTGAGGGATTAGGGTTTTAATAACCCCTTCATGATAAGCATTAATCCATGCTTTTTCTTGATCTGTCAGAAGATTGTCATCCACCAACTTTAAATCCAAAGGCGCAAGGGTAAGGGTTTCAAACCCGTAAAAACCCTTCAGATCTGGATTTTCAATAACGCGAACTAAATTTTCAATGCGGATGCCGTATTCGCCTTCTTTATAATAGCCCGGTTCATTTGAAAGAATCATTCCTGGCACTAAAGGAACATTTGTTCCTTTAGTAGAGATGCCTTGCGGGCCTTCGTGGACGCTCAAGTAACTCCCGACGCCATGACCAGTGCCATGATCGTAATTACATCCCTCTTCCCATAAATACTGACGGGCAAGGACATCCAACTGGGCACCTGTTGTCCCCTCAGGAAAGATCATACGTGCAAGGGCGATATGGCCTTTGAGCACGCGGGTGTAACGGTCCTTTTGTTCGGGTGTAGGCATTCCAAGAGCGATCGTACGGGTCACATCGGTCGTGCCCGTTAAATACTGGCCACCAGAATCGACAAGATACAGTCCATCTCTGTTCAAGGGAATATCTGATTCGGGGGTGACTTGATAATGAATAATTGCCCCATGAGAACCAAAAGCCGAGATCGTTCCAAAGCTCAAATCCTCAAAATGTTGGCCAACCTTCCGAAATTCATAAAGCTTTTGAGCTGCTATAAGTTCCGTCGTTTCTCCCTGAAGGGGTTGGTTTTCCAACCATTTAAAGAACCGACAGAGGGCAACACCATCCTGGATATGAGCGTCCACTGCCCCTTGAAGCTCGACCTCATTCTTTAAAGCTTTAGGTAGAATGCAAGGATCACGTTCTCGAACAAGTGGAATACCCGCCTCTTCTAAAGCTTGAATTACCATGACAGGAGTTGTTTGAGGGTCTAACTGACATGATCCATCAATCTTCTTTAAATGAGTGAGAAGCTGATGAATATCAATAGCTTTGCCATTGCCTTCTTTAAAATAGCTGAAAACATGCCCATTGATTTTATCCAAATCCACAAACAAATCATAAGATCCATCCTTGTGCAGCAAACACACACTCTGGACGATAGGAGTATGGGGAACATCATTCCCGCGGATATTTAAAAGCCATGCGATAGAATCACACGCGGTGATGAGAACATGATCCGCTTGTAGGACGGCGCCAATTCGTTTGCGCTTACTTTCATCAGTTTCTCCCGCGTATTTCAAGGAATGAAGGCGAATAAAGTCTTTGGGAGGGGGCGGCCTTTCTGTCCACAGACCATCAATAGGGTTGTATTTTAAGGGAACAAGAGGTCGTTGATATTGTTGCAGTTGAACTGCCGTAAATAGCCATGGATCATACCCAACCTTTTCGTCGTCAGAGAGATTATCCGCAATCCAGTCTGCTGGTGTTTTTTGAGCCGTATTATAAAGCTCACAAAAGACCGGAACTTGTTCTTTCGCCTGAAGCATATAACGCCCATCCGTAAAGAAAGCTGCTTTATTCTTTGTGATAACGGCAAAGCCTGCAGAACCCGTAAACCCCGTCAACCATTTAAGCCTTTCTGAATAGGGCGCAATATATTCCCCTTGGAACTCATCCGAACGAGGAATGAGAAGCGCTGCAAGACCTTCATTTTCCATAAATGAACGGAGCGCTTTCATCTTATCCATGATTTTGTTTCCGCAAGATGAGCGTAGACCAATCTCCAATAAAAAGTTGGTCAAAAAGTTTTGCCCCTGCACTGCGATAAGCATCTATCACGTCTTCTGCTTGGCGATTTAAGAGGCCCGCGAGAATTATAAATCCACCGGGAGCTAAAGCTCGCACAGCCTCCACCGCCATTTGACACAAAGGACCTGCGAGGATATTAGCTGTGATGATGTCGAAGGTTCTGTTTTTAATTGCGGAAAACCCTTCACTCGTCTCTGCCTCAATTAAATCTTCAAGATGGTTTATCCGTGCATTTTCCCCCGTAACACGCACAGCTTCAGGATCATTATCACAAGCCAAAACGGGAACCTTCCACAGGCTCGCCATGGCTAAAGCCAAAATCCCTGACCCGCATCCCATATCCAAGGGATGCTGAAAAGATTGATGATCAGAAAGCAAAGTCAAAGCTTTTAGACACCCTTCTGTGGACTCATGCTGGCCTGATCCAAAAGCTGTTGCCGCATCAATTTGTAAGGGGATAAGGCCCTTTTGAGGGAGCTCTTGAATATGAGATCCATAGATATAAAACCCCCCAATTGTAAGAGGAGGAAAATCTCGATAAACCGCTGAAACCCAGTCTTCTTGTGGAAGCGGGCCCACCTTAAATTCAGGCAAAGCAAAACCATTTTCCTTAAAAAAGGTTTGCATCTTGCCTCGTAACAAAGATTCCTGGGAAGGATCGAATACCGCCTGAAAAAACCAGCTTTCAGGTTCCTTCTCGTACCAGGAGACGGAGATTGTATCCTCTTCTAATAAAGAAGAAAGATCTTCTGCATTGCCAACGTCAATAGGGCATTCTAATTGGGCTAAATTCATTTCTATACTCTGATAAAAGATATGTCATATCTCACACGTGTCATCCTTGGCAAGAAATGCTTTGTTTTCCAAAGGAAAACATTAGCATTTGTTGGCCGAGGATCTTTCGGCATTTAGAGATCCTCGGCCAAGAAAAGGTAAGCTTTTTCTTCGAAAAATCAACCTTTTCTTGCCAAGGATGACACAAAGGAGAGAGCAATTACAAATTGCTATGTCATAACGCTTTGGAACATTCTAAGCTTATTGTCAACAAGCCATTGTGGTATCATATTTTTTAAAATAGCAGGCCGAAGATCTATATCATTAATTTTTTCTAGAGAAACCCATTTAAAAGCCACATGCTCTTCTTTTTGAACAATCTTGATATTGCTCTTAATTCCTTTTAAATTAACTTTAAAAATCAGATTAATCTCATGCGTGTGATAGCAAACTTCATCACCTGGAAATTTCCAGCTGTGCTCCAGTACTCCCAAAAAGCGTTCTATATCAGACCCATATCCTGTTTCTTCAAAAATTTCACGTAAAAGGGCATCCTCAGAAGATTCTTTAAATTCGAGATGCCCCCCTGGTAAATAAAAAAACGGTGCGTTGAGCTCATAATAATGCTTTGGCTCTTGCCGTGGATCATAAGCAAGTAAAAGCTGGTCATTATGTATGATGAGAGCACGCGAAAGAACGTGAATTTTAGGGTCCATCCTCCAACTATACTAAATTCATTGTGCACTTTCTACAAAACTTTTCATTACCATCTTCACACCCGTATGATCAAAATCAATTTCAAGCTTATCGCCCTCAACAGCAAGGACGCGACCATATCCAAATTTCAGGTGAAAGACCCGCTGAGTCACCTGAAATTCCTTTTTGCTTAAAGACCGCACGGGTGCCTGAACAGCCTTTGTTTTAGGAGCAGAAGCGCGTTGTCTAA
>DATKTE010000366.1:0-2658 GCA_035531295.1 Alphaproteobacteria bacterium | reverse complement strand
ATTCAAGATGAGTCTTGCGAATATATGGAGATCACGCCAAGGACATTGGCTTCATATCTCTACAGCTGGATGACTAAGAATGCCGACAAGGTTAAAGAGAGAATCCCTGTAAAGCATTTAGCCATGATGGAAAGTCTCGATCATAAAATCGATCCATTAGAGGCGGCTCAAATGTTGTTTGCTATTCAGTTTGATCGGATTATGTTTGATTATAATCGAGAGAAAAAGCGCAAGGCAACGATGGCCGACAATACTCAAAACATGAAGCTCGCCAATGAGATGGTAAAAACCCTATCTCATTTGATGCTAGATAAAATGAAGCATAAGAGTTTTATTGCAAGAGGCTCGAAGAAAGAGGACCGAGGCGTCAAAGGAGTTCAAGAAACATTTGAACAAATAGATAGAGTTAAAAAGATTTACTCTGAAAAATATGGGGACATCCCTGCTGCGGTAGCTTTGAATCCTGAGAGCCGAAGGAAAGTTTATAATGCAATAGCAAAGGTTAGAAAGGGTGATACCGCACCGATGTTAAGATTGCTGGAGCGTAATGAGGAGAAGCTGCAAAGCTTGCGAGATGGTTCCATTGCGATGGAAGATGATGAGGATGAAGAGAGTGAGGAGCAATAAGTGGCCATTGCCTTAACCGATGATCAGCACAAGGAGCTAGTTGAGGAGCTTGATTATATTAGGGATTATTGCAAAAATAATATTCAACCGCCTATTGATAGATATGATCTTGTAGTGTGCATCGAACGTAAGATTGGTCTGGCTTAGACCGACTAAAGGAGATTAGTGTATATTATTTCCAAATTTCGGGATTATTACGACTCGGCGGCGACTTTCGGCATCGACAAGTCTTGTGTGTACAAACGGGTAAAGTTAAAATCGGTCAAGATTGACTTGCCTGCAAACCATAAGGTCGATCACGACGCAAAGTTTGTATTAGGATTTTGCGGGAAGTTCTACCCTGGGATCAAGACCACAGAAAAAATCCCCGAAACGGTGGTGGATATTTGCTATAGCAAAGAAGAGTATTTCGAAAAGCACGGCCCGATCCAAAGCAGATCTCTTTATTGGTACCGGACTAAAATGACGGACGAGAACTTTTGGAAGCCGAAAAGCTGGACCCTTTTAAAAAAGTATTTTCACGAATACAAGACTCCGGTCTTTTTAATAACCTACGATAACGGCGGGGAGCCTTCCCTTAGCATCCCGCGTTTGGCTTATTGGCAATTTTACAAAGTGGTGCCTTCGGCGCAAGCTTTCCAAGAAATCTTTATGTACCTTTCCGGGGTGCTAGGCACCGGGCAAAATCCGATGGTGGTAATTTCCGATAAAAAGATGGCCGAAAAGAAAGGCTTCGACGACCGAAGCTTTAAGAAAGACCCCGGCCAAAAGAAGCGAGGAAAAAATAAATGAAAATGACACCCGAACAATTTGTCTATTGGCTGATAGGCTATGCTTCCGCTAGTGATGGGCTTAGCGCACATATCCCGCAAGCAATAATAACGCGGCTGGCTAGTGTGGTAACAAAAGAAGAACAAAAGCTGTTTATGAAACAGGCCGATAAATGAAGCTGATTTTTTTGGACATCGACGGAGTCTTAAATTCCGAACAAAGCCAATGGATGTTTTTCCACCACAAAGATTGGATCGAATCTAAATTAGGCAAAGGTTCGAAGACAAGGGAATTATGCCCTATCAATGGAATTAGTCGATGCTCAAAAGATTATAGATGAGTGGTGACTTTCCACGATATTATCACCGCATAAATAAAAGATGCTAAAATAGAGTCATAAGATTCACCGATCACTGAAAGGTTTTTGGATGAAGCTATGGCTTAGTAATGCAAGGGCAGTCGCCTTAATTCCTGATTTGTTGCCAACCATTTATTCTTTAAATCAAATACAACCAGGAGATATCGTCATGGTCATGGCATGGGATCAGATTAGGCTTTGGTTAAATGTGTTTGGCAAATTGACTGATTCGGATGTTTTTCTTTGCGCCTCTCAATTGGGAAATGATGTTTTAGATATCAAAAAGGGAAGTAAAATATCGGTTCGGTTTAGCCATATTTTTATGATTGAACGCCATGTCAACTCTTGAAAAAATCGCAGAGCGATTTCAAATTCCATTCTTATCGAAGCTAGAGTCATTGACACAAGATGGTTGGGCAGCTAACAGTCATTCGTGTGGTATTGAATATCGAGAAAAAGATAAATCTGGTGTTTTAGTTTTATATGTTTTCGTGTCTGTTATATTTTTCATTGATCATAGGTTAGAAGATTGGGATAAAATTTTAGTTGATTCTTTAGATTATTTAGAGAGTGCTTAATGCAGGAAATAAAAGTTGGCGATGTAGTAAGACTAAAAGGCCATTCAGTGGAGATGACCGTGAATGGTTTGACGAGTAGCCATGCTATTTGTTTATGGTTTATGGGTTATGAATTAAGGCAGTATTCTTTTTCGATAGAAGCTTTAGTTCATGCGAATCCACAGTTTCCAGCGATTGCTGAGAATTGCTATAATGGATTTCATCGTTGGGAGGCCAAAGCTTTTGGATCAACAAAGGAGATTCCTGAATTGTGATGGAGAATCAATGCAAGATATACCGATTACCTCCTAAGCATGGGACCGTGTGGCACTTGATAACGGTGGT
>DATKTE010000365.1:0-9836 GCA_035531295.1 Alphaproteobacteria bacterium | reverse complement strand
TTTAATAGGGATGTGAGAGAAAGAGGGAAAGAAAGTAGAATAGAGCGCTCTAAGGGAGAGGCACGGCGTTTTGAAAATAAGAAGGGTGGGGCACGTTTTTTCCCACAAGCCGGACTTAATTGGCGTTGGCCGTTTATAAGTTCATTTTGTGACCAAAGTGTTGTGCTGCAACCCGTCGGGCAATTGATCACAGCGCCAGATACTCCAATAGGAGTAAAGTCTCGTCGTATTCCTAATGAAGATAGTACAGACTTTGAGTTTAACGACGCCAACCTTTTCAGTCTGGATCGATTCCCTGGGTATGATCTCATCGATACAGGGAGTCGGGGTATCTATGGAGGTGAACTTCTCACGACAGGGAACCTTTTTGGAGATATTGAAGTTTTCTTAGGACAAAGTTACTCATTTTCAAAGCCAAAACATCAGGACAAATCCCAAGGGTTTGGTCGTCGTCCTTCAGATTATGTGGGGCGCATTGAAGCAAACCCTTATAGTTGGCTTACACTTAATTATCGATTCCGCCTAGATCAAAAGACCTTAAATCCTAGAGTTTCCGAAGTTGGAGGATCTATTGGTCCGGATATCGCTCGACTCGCGGGTGACTACGTTTTTATTAGTAAACATGCAGGAACAGCAGATAAAAGAAATTTTAACCAACTGAATCTGACTCTTTCATCTAAAATCACAAAGTATTGGACTCTTGTGGGTATGCTAAGGCAAGATTTAAATAGAAGAAAAATGATAGGCCAACCAAGGAAGAATGTTGGTGGGGGCCCCCTCGAGCGAGGAATCGGAGCTGTTTACCGCGACGATTGTTTTGGGCTAGGCCTTTCTGTCAAACGTCAATTTTATAAGGATAGAGATTTGAGGCCTGCAACAATTTTCTTAGTGACACTATTCCTGAAAAACATCGGGGACTATAATTATTCGTTTAACATAGATCAGGGACTTTTCGGAGAAAGGGCAGCAAGGAATCAAAATCCCTAATACGTAGAGTAAGAAGTTTTTCGAAGGGCCTTTTCTCCAAAAGAGGCTGAAGTTACAGGGATTTCCTTGCTTTGAGGGCTCATTTTATTTTGTGCTGAAAGCAGTTCTTGCCTGCACTTCCTAAGTTTGTTAAGCTCTCTGGCGTCATCTCGATCTTGAATTTGAATTGCGCTAACTTTGATTTCAATAAGATCCAAAAGGATTTCAACCGATTGTTTTGATAATGTCATAATGTACTCCCTAAAGAAACTTTTACAAAATATTACCACTTTAAGCGTTAAAAAAAGATAAACAAATATGCCTCTTTTGACATTGGAAAATTTCTCTCAATCTACCTTTGAAAAGGGAGGACGGTTTTTAGGATGTGATGTGGGAGAAAAAACGATCGGGTTGGCTCTTTCGGATATAAATAAACAAATTTCTACACCTTTTCAAGTAATTAACCGGACGCAATGGAAAAGAGATTCTGATATTCTCTTGAAGTTCATATCTGAGTATCGCATCGTTGGGATTGTCGTTGGGTTTCCATTGAACATGAATGGGAGTGAAGGTCCTCGATGTCAGTCCACACGTCAATTTGTTGCTAATCTTTTGTCTTTGCAGGACCTTCCGGTTTGCTTGTGGGATGAGCGATTATCTACAATTGCTGTTACGCGTACGCTTTTGCAAGCGGACCTTTCTCGCTCAAAAAGAAGCAAAGTTATTGATAAAGTAGCGGCTTCATATATACTTCAGGGTTTCTTAGATGCTTTTGGGCGGCTTCAAAAAAGCGTATAAATTCCATGTCCGTCCAGACCCGCTTCGAAGATAAGCGAATAAACAGATCTTTTACTTGCATCGCCACCCCCATTATGTAAATGTTTTTTGCTAAGTTTTATCCTTTTTGGTTTAATTTGAGGAGACGTTATGAGACAGAAAGCCGCATCAAGTGTTGTTGAACCCTTTATACCTTCTTCAACAATTCTTCCTGAAATTACATTTAAGGCTTTTATTTTAGGTATTCTTTTGGCTATTCTTATGGCGGGATCAAATGCGTACCTGGTCTTAAAGGTAGGCGTAAGTGTTTCAGCTTGCATTCCTGCTGCTGTCATTTCAATGGCAGTACTAAAGCTTTTTCGTAAATCAAATATTCTTGAAAATAATATTGTCCAAACCACAGCTTCTGCTGGAGAAATCATTGCTTGTGTATTAGCTTTCACTGTTCCTGCTATGGTTATGATAGGGTATTGGCATTCCTTCCCTTACGCTATAATGACAAGTCTTGCGGCCATTGGTGGTCTTTTGGGGGTTTTTCTGTCTGTTCCTTTAAGGAGAGCCTTGATTATTGAAAGTGGTCTTAAATTTCCTGAAGGTATAGCCACCGCTGAAGTTTTAAAGGCCGGCGGTGAAACAGCTGCAGCTAAAGGTATCCTTTTATCAGGACTTGCTGCAGTCGTCATTAAATTTTGTCAAAGTGGATTTAAAATACTGGCAGATAGCATCAATATTTGGGGCTATGTTGGAAATACAGTTGTGGGTATTTCGAGTGGTTTTTCTTTAGCTCTTGTGGGGGCAGGTTATGTTGTTGGAGTTAAAGTGGCTTTCTCCATCTTCGTAGGAGCTATCTTGGCCTGGATTATTGGTGTTCCACTTTATGGGGCGTTTTATGGCCTTCCTCCGGAAGCGACAGACGCCTATGCTGCCGCCATTGGTATCTGGAATTCTAAAATTCGTATTATTGGCGTTGGGATGTTCGTCTTTGGTGGACTTTTATTGATTGTAGAGCTTATCGAGCCTTTGCGTCGGGCTATAATCACATCGCTTCAGGCTGTTAAAAAGCTCAAAGCCGAAGGAAGGGCCAACATCCCTCGCACGGAATTTGATATCCCTATTACTTATGTGGCTATTGGGTCATGCCTAATTATTATACCTATTTATGTATTGTTTCATAATATTATAATTGAAAGTGGGATTCCACTTCCCACATCTATGGTCATAGGAGTTAGTCTTCTTGTGACTCTTCTTGCGTTTATCATGAGCATTCTGGGGAGTGCTCTTGCATCATATATTTGTGGTCTTTTAGGAACTTCGAATAGTCCTTTTTCGGGTATTATCCTTATGGGAATTTTAATCGTCTCCTTTGCTCTTCTCTTGATCTTAAGCCCTTATGTCGACTTATTAAAGAATATGGATGCGGCTCTTGGCGCGGGAGGAATTACGATTCTTGTGGGGGCTATCATTGGATGCGCTGTGGGCGTCGCAGGAGATAACCTACAAGATTTGAAATCGGGTCAGCTTGTGGGGGCAACCCCATGGAAGCAACAGGTCATGCTTATCGTGGGCGTTTTTGCTTCTGCCTTAATCGTTGGCCCCATCTTCGAGATTTTATTTGAAGCTTATGGATTTGGTGATGTTCTGCCTCGAGAAGGGATGGATCCCACACAAGCTTTAAGTGCTCCAAAAGCAGCTTTGATGGCGGCTGTGACTCAAGCTATTTTCACTCAGTCTATGGATTGGACGATGGTAATCACAGGCGTTGCTCTAGGAGTTGTGGTTCTTATCGTTGATAGGGCTTTGAAAAAAGCGGACTCAGAGTGGCGTCTCCCGGTTGTCGCTGTTGCGGTGGGGATGTATATGCCGCTAGATGTGACTGTGCCCTTACTTTTTGGAGGAATTATTGCATCCCTCTCCCAGAAAGCTCTTTTAAGAGGAAAAAGCACTGGTGAAGAAAAAGCAGCTACTGAGCGCAGAGGTATTCTCTTTGCCTCTGGGCTCATTGCAGGAGAGGCCATTGTAGGGATCTTAATTGCTATTCCATTCGTGGTTTATCAAAGTACAAATGTGTTTAAAATTGTCCCTGACGCACTGGTAGCTTACACTGACGTGTTAGGACTCTTAGTCATCATGGCCTTGCTCTATTGGTTTTATCAAGTGGCTTCAAAAGTGGTTCGGAAACCATAACGAGGGGCCATTCCTAATCCTTATTCTCACAACCCTTCACCGAAATCTAGTTCCTTTTCCCGACCCTCTGATTAAATCGGGGGGCCGGGTTAGAGGACGAGAATACCCAAGAGCCAGTGAGGGATTTGAAAAGCAGACTTTTCTATTTGAGTTATGATATTAAACATTCACATGACCCCTTGCGGCAGTGACCCAGGTCTGCGCCAGAGGCTTCGCCACGGCGAGAGGTCACCGTGGCACTCTAGCTTGAACCCAACAAAAGAATGGATGGCGTAGCTCTGCTCTCAAGGACGGGTGGGGATGCCTATGGCCTTAATAGAGTATGACTAAGCAGGAAGAGGCAGTTCCTGGATATAAAAAAACCCTCAGCTTTCCTTAAAAGGTGGGCGAAGGGTTTTATATCTCGAGATAATGCGCCTGGGAGTTCGTTAGTTTATTTTCCCTAACGTTGTAAGATTCTATCTAAACCCGTGCTCCCTTTGTGAAGATCCCCTCTTGGAGAATCCTCTTTTGGGGGCCCCTCTTTTAGAATCTGTAGGTTTTGGGCCTGCGTGTTTTGAGGGTCCATGTTTAGATGCTGAAGAATTTTGGAAAGGTCTTGGCTTTGACCTCCTCCGTGGTTTATTTTCAGATGAAGAATGGGGTTGAGCTTGTCCAGGATTGAGGAGCTGATGAATCCGCCTCCACTTTATGTTATCTTCTGGTGAGATAAGAGAAAGAGCAGAGCCTTCCATTCCAGCGCGTCCCGTACGACCGATCCTATGAATGTAATCTTCAGGGCACTGGGGAAGGTCATAATTAATGACATGCTTAATGTGAGGGATATCAAGGCCACGTGCAGCAATGTCTGTTGCAACCATGATTCGTTTCTTCAAATGTAGGAAATTTCGAAGGACTTCTTCACGCTTGCGCTGTTTTAAATCCCCATGCATGGCCGCTGCATGATGATTTTGGCTAGAAAGCTTTTCTGCTAGGCGATCGGCACCATGTTTTGTTTTCACAAAAATAATGACTGAACCTTCCCGTTCATCCAATTCCTTTATGAGACATGGAAACTTTTCATTATTTGAAGTTTGAAGGGTTTCTTGTTTAATTTTTAAAACAGGCTCATTTGTAGACCCAACAGAAATATGTTGAGGATTCGTAAGATAGGTTAAGGACAGGGTCTTGATGCTAGGTGGCATTGTAGCCGAGAACATGAATGTTTGACGCTCTTTAGGTAAATTCTGAACAATTTTTTTCAGAGCTTCAGTAAATCCCATATCCAGCATGCGGTCGGTTTCATCGAGAACCAAGAAACGTGCTTCAACTAATTTCAAAGTTCGCCTATTGAGGTGATCAATAATACGTCCTGGTGTTCCAATGATAATTCTGGGATGCCGTTTCAAGGCAGAAAGCTGCTTATACATCGATTCTCCGCCAATGAGCAGAGCCACTTCGATTTTCTTGCCAAGAAGCGCTCGGGCCGCCGTCTGAATTTGGGCTGCAAGCTCGCGCGTGGGTGCAAGGATAAGGGCTGTTGATTGAGGAGCGTTTAGCAAATTCGTGATTACAGGAATTAAATAGGCCATTGTTTTGCCTGTCCCCGTTTGAGCTGAGGCTAAAATGTCGTGCCCTTCAAGTGCCGGTGGGATTGCTTTTCCCTGGATGGGCGTAGGTGTCGTAATTCCCATTTTTTCAAGAGATTCATTAATAAAAGTGGGTAGGCCGAAAGGAGTAAAAGTTGTCATGGATTTACCAGTCTATAAGAGGAATAAATAATTTGACTTATATGTAGTGGTAAATTTCTAAAATAGCTAGTGAATTCTTTTATCTTTTCTTTTCTCAAACGTAAGATCGAGGCATAAGATAAAAATAATCTTATAATTTTATGAGGATTCCTATGAGTAATCTTATCCAAGCTGTTCACAAAACCCAGGAGTATTTCCTGATGAGTTTATCCAAAGATATTTATGAAGAGAATGGCGTTACCGCTTTTGCTCCGGGAATAGGTGATCCCAATATAAATTTTGCGATGCAAACGAGCAAAATAGAAGGAGATCTGGATAAAATTATCCAAAACGTTGAGAAATTTTATGACGGTTTTCATTTGTCTTGGGGGTGGATGATAAACCCCTCACGAGATCAAGCGGCTTTAAAAGCAGCTCTTGAAAAGAGGGGGTATAAACTTACCGGTAGCTATCCGGTCTTCACTTTTTCGCTTAAACCACCCCTTCCGTTAGATGACATAAAAAAATTTGATGTTAAAGAAGTAGGAAAAAAGGAGTTAAAAGACTGGATTCTTCCCCAACAAGATGCATTCCAAGCGACAGAAGCTGATGCTCTTAATTATCTCAATATGCATGAGATTGCCTTGCAGAAGAAGGCTAATTTCCGCCATTTTGTGGCCTATAATGATGGAGTGCCAGTTTCGGCGGGGACTCTTTCTTTGAGCGCACATGGCGCACGGATTGATGATATTGGGACAGAGCCTGACTTTCAACGAAAAGGCTTGGGTACAGCCCTGACGCTTTACGCGATGAGAGTAGCCAAAGAACTAGGATACCCATGGGTTTGTCTTGAGGCGTCTGATAAGGGTGTACTCCTCTATAAATCGATGGGATTCAAGCAGATCTATCAGAATGAGATTTATGGAAGGAATGAGGCCTAGGTACTCAAACCCCTTCCCTAATGGCTTTCTTAGTCATAAAGTAGCCTCACTAATATAAAGGAGTGAAGATGCGATTTAAATATATACTATTGGCTCTAATTTTCACCTTGCCTTCTCCTCTTTTTGCCGCAGGGGGAGCACTCCCTGGTCATACCTTAAGCTTATGGTGGGCGCTGCCCTTTGCAGGTATGCTTGCCTCCTTGGCGCTGCTGCCGCTCATTGCGATTCATTTTTGGGAAGCTCATTATGGAAAAGTAGCGCTTGGCTGGTCTCTGCTAACGATTTTCTCTCTTATGGGTGTATTTGGAATCTCTCTCTCGCAAGACGTTATTTTAGGAACCTTTTTCCATCATTTTCTCCCTTTTGTCATTATGATTGGCGCTCTTTACACGATCGCTGGAGGAATTCAGATTGAAATGGAATCCCATGCAACCCCGCTTCTGAACACATGTATTCTCGCTGTAGGAACGTTCTTTGCGGGATGGATTGGGACGACGGGGGCTTCCATCCTTCTCATTCGTCCGCTTCTTCACATCAATCGCGATCGTAAGATGCGTGTTCACCACATGATTTTTTTTATTTTCCTTGTCGCAAACATTGGAGGAGCCTTAACGCCTCTGGGAGATCCACCGCTTTTTATTGGGTTCTTAAATGGGGTTAGCTTTTTTTGGCCACTTGAACACTTGCTTTTGCCTATGGTGGTGCTGATTGTTCCTCTGCTTTTGATCTTCTATGGTTTAGATAAATTCTTTGTCATGAGGGAAGGTATAAGATTGCGGAATACAAGGCTACGCATGAAAATTAAGGGGGAGTGGAATGGCTTGCTCTTTATAGGAGTTATAGGATTTGTTCTCTTAAGTGGTCTTTGGAAGTCAGGTCTTACCTTAAATGTTGGAGGGGTTTCTCTGGATATTCAAAACGTGATCCGGGATGCGGGGCTCGTGCTTTTAGCCTTAATCTCATGGGTATTTACGCCGACAAAGATTCATCAAGCCAACCACTTTTCATGGGAACCTCTTAAGGAAGTTGTAAAGCTTTTCTTTGGTGTCTTTATAACGGTTATTCCTGTCATTGCCATCCTGGGTGCAAGGCTAAATGGTGCAATGGCCCCTTTGATCTCGCTTGTCAATATTGATGATCATCCTCAAAATGGGATGTATTTTTGGTTGTCGGGGGGGCTTTCTTCCCTTCTGGATAACGCTCCCACTTATCTTGTTTTTTTCCATATGGCCGGGGGAGATGCAACTGTCCTCATGTCTTCCATGGCGAGAACTTTGGAGGCCATTTCATTAGGAGCCGTTTTCATGGGAGCATTAACCTATATCGGTAACGCCCCAAATTTCATCGTCAAATCTATAGCCGAAAGTCACAAAATCAGGATGCCAAGCTTTTTTGGATATATGGCCTGGTCGCTGTTGATTTTATTGCCTCTTTTCATTTTCTTATCTTGGTGGTGGTTTTGATTTGATTTTCTAGGGCTTTTCACAGATTGGCTTAGTTTTTGAGACGCAAGTGCATCGAGGCTGATTCCTGCTTGGCTGCTTTCTTCGATGGGCTTTTTCCCAGTGGATAATTTTTATAGGGAAAATTTTTTCATTTTTCATCTATTCCTTTCTCTTCATTAAAATATTTAAAATCAATATATTAAAAAGCGTCAGGAATATAGATCGAGCTCTTTTGTATACAAAAGCCTGTTGATAACTTTGTGATCAATTTTCATCCCAGATTATCCCATTGAATCCCATATGCTCCCATGTTATACCATTAGAGCGCCCTCAATTCCCGAAAAGGGGGCTAACATATTGAGTGAGCGGTGAATGGCATTATTTCTGTCCACATTTATTAATAAACTTGACAAAAAAGGACGTGTTTCCGTGCCAGCCCCTTTTCGTCTTGCACTCACAGGACAGACTTTTCAAGGAATTGTTGCTTTTCGTTCCTATAAATTCTCTGCCATTGAAGGAATGGGAATTGACCGCATGCAGCGTCTTAGCGACAGCGTGGATCAGTTGGACCTTTTTTCCGAGGCTCAAGACGATTTAACGGCTACTATTTTTGCCGACGCGCACATGCTTGCTTTTGATGGAGATGGGCGTGTCATGTTTCCTCAAGCTTTATTAGAGCATGCTAAAATACAAGATAGCGTGGCTTATGTAGGCCATGGTGCTACTTTCCAAATTTGGAACCCTGAAGCTTTTGAAGTCCATCAAAATGAGGCCCGCAAACGCGTTCAGGGCAAACAAGCGACATTGAAGTTGAGGCCGGATTATGCATAACCCGGTAATGCTCCGTGAGGTGCTTGAAGCACTTAATCCTCACGATCAAGAAACCTATATCGATGCAACCTTTGGTGTAGGTGGATATTCAGGTGCTATCTTAGAAAAAGCTAAGTGTAGTGTGGTCGCCTTGGACCGTGATCCTGATGCCAGTGATCGTGCACAGGTTCTCAAAGAGCGGTATCAAGACCGTTTCTCATTTGTCGAAGGACGCTTTGGAGAAATGCTCAAACTCGTTCCTCCGTTAGGTTATGACGGAGTTATCTTTGATCTCGGGGTTTCTTCTCCTCAATTAGATAAGGCAGAACGGGGGTTTTCTTTCAAATCAACTGGCCCGCTTGATATGCGCATGGAAGGAAAAGGGCTCAGTGCCGCAGACGTTGTAAATACTTTTGATGAGAAAGAAATTGCTCGTATTTTATGGGTTTATGGAGAAGAACGTCGCTCTCGCGCTATTGCTCGTGCCATTATAGAAAAAAGGAAACAACAGCCCTTTAACACGACGACTCAACTTAGTGATTTGGTGAGAGAGATCGTTGGTTTTGAAAGACCAGGATTTGACCCCGCAACAAGAACTTTTCAAGCTCTACGTCTCTTTGTAAATGATGAATTGGGAGAGTTGGAAAGGGGCCTTGAAGCTTCAGAAAAGCTTCTAAATGAAGGCGGACGTCTCATTGTCGTAAGCTTTCATTCTTTGGAGGATAGGATTGTCAAAACTTTTTTCAAAGAAAGAGGCGGGTATATGTCGCACTCTTCTCGTTACTTGCCAGATGTCCCTCATGCTCGCGCCACATTCCAACTAGAGAGTCGAAAAGCCATATTACCTCAAGATGATGAAATCAGTTCAAACCCGCGAGCGCGTTCTGCTCGCTTGCGGTGGGGTATTCGTAGAGAGGGAGAAGCTTAGATGCAACGATCCACTATCTTTTTTTTCCTGCTGTCCCTCTGTGTGGGGTTCATTCTATTTAAAGTAAAGTATGAAG
>DATKTE010000364.1:0-3909 GCA_035531295.1 Alphaproteobacteria bacterium | reverse complement strand
GATCAAATTCAAGGAAGATGTTATCATCGAAGTCAGAAATCAATTGCAAGTTTAATACATCGGCTATAAATTGTAATTTTTTTCGCAAGACGTTCTTGCTGTACAAATAATATGCTGCTGAAATTGTCGAACGGTTACTCGATTCCAGGATCCCCATTAGTTCGGGTGGAATATTAAAAAACTGGTGCGACTCGTCTCGTATATATCGTCTTGCTTCGACAAATTCGAGATCTTTATTAGTTTCCTTTAATAGTTCAATTTTGGCATCGAAGTTTAAAAAAGCTGCTTTATGTGCATTTTGAGTTCCGCCATACTTCTGCTGCCAAAGTTCTTCCATGCGATTAATCGTAGCCTCGTCCGCCCCGGGGGCCATTCCTACCAAACTTGGTATTGCCCCGTTATAGAAGAACCTCTTGGAGTATTTGACCATTTGCTCATCAACTTCAATGTCGTCACCAAGGGCATTGGAACGACCCATTCCGCGCAAATATGGGTTGGAGATATCGGGGTCCTTGAAGTAAATCATATCATCAGGATGAACTGGAATTAGCTTTGCCTGCATATTACCCTGGGGGAAAACGCTAAAATAAGGCCTAGCTACACTAGGGATCTCCCATATCCACGAAGGTGGGCATATCCATAATTCCGTAACCTTGCCGAGTCCATTGCGCTCTTTAATGATGAAGCTTTCTCCATTTGGCAATAAAAGGTATACCTGGATCAAGTAAAGCAATACATACCCAGTAATTGTCTTGTTTGAGTTTGGCTTCTTCAAAAGTTGCTCCATGGGATGATTGGGAATTTTTATTTTCTTTCGATCACCTTTATTATATATTCCGTATGTCGCACACCCCACATCTGATGCTATCTGGTGTACTGGATTATTTAATCTGGGGGTATTGTGGTACATTTGAAGCCATTCCTGACTTGATCGGCGGGGAGGTTCCCCATAAAGAGGCGTAAATGCCCTGGCCATTGATAGTAATGACTGATTCGGTAAGCCAGTGAAAGCGGCTTTAATTGAAGCCATCCTATCTTTAAGGCTCATTTTTTGCTTCATTCCTTCACCAGCCTTTCTGTAATAAAAAAACACCCATTAGGGTGTTAACATCAAAAGTTCCATTTATCGCGCTTTTTTAAATTATCTTCAGCCCAAAGTGGTTGTAGGTTACTCAATGCCCAGCATTCTTTGAATTCAAAATCATCTGGACTTGTAAAATTAAAACTTGCCTTAGGGCGAATGTGGTCTATGTGTATTTCACCATTTAGCAGCTTAGCCCATGTCATTCCTGGTTTAAATAAAGAATCTAAATGAATTATTAATTGATCTACGGTAAAATCTACCATTGTTTCCCAGTGCCTTCCGCCTTTCCCGCTTTTAAGGGAAATCCTTATACCGCTGGTTATTTTTTCATTTAAATTAAACTTTATGTCAGTTGCATATTTTTTCTTTTTCCATTCTCTCTGGTTTACACGATATCTTTCAATATGCTTCTTTTTGTATATTTTATCTTTTTCCAATATTTCTTCTTTGTTTTCTAGGTAATATTCTTTTCTTTTGTGTAATACCTTTTCTTTGTTTTTCTGATAACAGTTCTTTTTAGTTTGCACAACTTTTTCTTTATTATTTTTTCTGTATTCATGAACAGATTCGATTAATTTCTCTCTATTGCTTTGATAGCGTTTTTTTGCGTTTTTTAATAACGCTTCTCTATTTATTCTGTGATATTCTTGGCAACGTTTAAGTGTTTCTTCCTTATTTTCTTCGCGGTATTTATTACTTCTTTGGCGATTACATGATTTACAATCGTTTCTTAATCCATCTCTATTGTCTTTACGTTTTGGGAAATATTCTGGCGTTCTTAGGTATTCAATACCGCAACTAATACATATTTTGGTACTGCCTAGTATCGCGTCCTTTTCTAATGGACCTTTAGTTTTCTCGTAATATTCCTTGCCTTCTCTCCCCTGGCATATCTTGCAATGTCCCCTTAGCCCTAATTTGCAGCCCTTTTTGCTTCTGTTAAAATACTCAGTTGTCGCCGGAAACTCTTCTCCGCACTTCGTGCAAACCTTCGTTCCGCCCATAATAAAAAATACCTCCTTAGTATTTTTCCTGTTTCAAGGTGAGGCCGGTCAGGAAAACCGTTTTAACAGGGTAGCTACTCCCTGTGCCCCACCTATATTATACCATAATCAGTCCCTATTTCATGTAGTAATTTGGCTTTTTCAGCGTTTTCCAAAGCTTGTGCAGTCCATCAGGTGCATCGTCGTGATCCGCCTTATTGTGGTACATCAAGACCTCATTATTGTATTGGGTGTTGATCTTGTTAAATAAAATAAGCCCGTTGTTAATATCGGGCTCCATCTGTAAGATTCTATTATGTTTGTTGTCAGTTGACCTAAAGCCGGTAACTTTCCTGTATAATCCCTTACTAACAAGGTATTGTCTTAATTGCTCGGTCCCGTCCTCTTTATATGTGTTTTCTTCAAGGATAACCTCATCTATTTCGGGGTAAGTCTTTATAAACCAGGCTGTATGTTCCATAATCTTATTGAGTTTATGATCTTTTAGCTGCCCCTCGCGCACACACACTCCTCCGTGAAGAGATCCCCCAAGGGTGTAGGCCGTGTTGTCTAGTCCCTTACCTTCTGCGGGGTCTATAGTCAGCTTAAGGCGTTCTATCTTGGGTGGCTCATTATACAGCTCTTGCCAGTATCTGATTGCCTTAAATGGCATGTCTCCGCTACTCTTTGGTTCATTCTGATCTTCCTGCCAGAAGGCATCCTCTGATTCTTCGCGCTCCAGCATAGTGGCATAATAGGCACCTTTATAGACCATTTTTTCGTCAGGATACTTGCCGGGCCATAGCATTTTAACGCCGTTAACCATCTCGTCTTTATGGTCAAGGTAAAACTGGTAAGCATCTTCCATGCGGCTTTCATTCCGCAAATCCCTGAATATTTTTCTCCAATCTTCCCATAGCTTTTCCCCTTCATCACCCGGGAAGGATATAACTTTTTTGTATAGCTTAAATTTCCAGGTTGGCTTTTCCATGACTTTTGCAAGCAGGCTGTCCACGGCCAAAAGGGTTCCAACGTATATGTAAATTGTGTCGAAATCGCCCAGTTTTAGCATTTCTTCTGTAAACGCCTTTTCTAGCTTCGTTCTGAGGCTAGGGGATTCCATTACCTTTTTATCTTCAAGGTCATCAAATATCACAAGGTCCGGACGGCGTTTCTTGTTTTTCCCCCTGATGCCTGCCGTCCAACCGGAACATTCAATCGTTATATCGTTTACGGTTTCAATCTCGTAGTTGTTCCATGTCTTACCTTTCTGCGGGCCGAAGTCTTCTATTATTGCGGGGCTTTCCATTATGTTGCGTGATTTTATCAAGAAGTTACTGCTTGTATCCTCGTTGGCTGATAGAAATAGGATGTATTTCCGCTTTTTGTAGCAGGCCGCCCATGTGGGCATGCCAACGGTCCATATCGTACTTTTAGAATGTCCTCTGGGTCCTATTCTTGCTTCCTTTGTCGACTGTCCCGCCTCAATTATGGCTTTACAGTCATTCATCCATTCTATCGCATAGTCCCCAAATTCGCGGTCAAACTGATCCGGCATGTAAGCTTTGCAGAAATATTCTGGGTCCATCTCTCCCAGCATCCGGCGCAATCCGGACGGCCCGGTAGCGGGATATGTGGTTAGAATTGTCTCGGCATCATCCATGCCGAAATGCTCAACAATTTTATCAATCAATAATGCTTTTTGTGCCTCGTCCATAGCATCCACCTCTACAAAATAAAAAAGCCCACCCTCCGGTTAAGGAGAAGTGGGCTTGCTGGAAGCGCTTAACTTTATAATTCCCTTTGAAGTTGTCACCACATGGGTATATTCCTTACATTTAG
>DATKTE010000363.1:0-2629 GCA_035531295.1 Alphaproteobacteria bacterium | reverse complement strand
ATTCAGAAGAAGGGGTCACAGCGGCTTGAACACTAGAAATTGGAGCCCTGCCAGCTTTTCTAGAAGAATGCCCCAGTTGACCTGCTATTATTACGGCCGTGGCAAAAACGAGGCCAACATAGAGAGGAGAAACTTTCATCGCTGAAAATACTAACTCGATAAAAATTACAATTAATTAGAGATATTCTATCTCGCGTTACTGACTTACACCAGTCTATACCTAGTGATAAATTTGGTGATATGCTGAAATAATTATACCCCTTTACCTGAAGAGTCTAAGGAAAGTTTATTATAATGCAAGAATTTCAAACGCTTATCCAAGCAGAAGAGTTGACCGATATATTAAGATCCCACTCACAGGACATTATTATCCTTGATTGCCGCTATAGCCTTTCAGATCTTCATTATGGACTTAAAGCCTACGAACAAGGACACCTCCCAGAAGCTCAATTTATCTCAATGGAAAAAGATTTGGCTGGAAAACCAAATGGTAAAAATGGACGTCATCCTTTACCTGATAGCCAAACCTTGGCACACACACTCGGAAAATTAGGAGTAAATAATCAATCTCAGGTTGTCGTATATGACGACAATACAGCAATGTCTCCACGACTTTGGTGGCTAATACGCCATTTAGGTCATAATCATGTTGCCGTGCTTAATGGAGGATTAAACAGGTGGCGATCTCTCAATCTTCCGATGACTACTAGCATACCTGAAATCAAAGCAAAACGATTTATTGCAAAAATAAGGGCTGACGACTATGTTGACAGTTCTTATATACTCAATGAACTGGATAACAATAGCAATCTCATTATAGATGCCCGATCCCCCGATAGGTTTAGAGGAGAAAACGAGACTCTCGATCCCATAGGAGGGCATATCCCTGGCGCCATTAATCATTTTTTCATGAACAATCTCAGTCCATTGGGTGTTTTCAAAAGTTCGGGTGAATTGTTAGAAATCTACAATAAATTAGGAGCAAGCAATCCTCATAAAAAAATTATTAGTCAATGTGGATCAGGAGTAACGGCCTGTCATAATCTGCTTGCCATGACCATTGCCGGAATTAAAAATGGCGTGCTATATCCTGGTTCTTGGAGTGAATGGTGCTCCGATTCATCTCGTCCATTTATTGCTCAATCATCATGATGATGAAAGCTTAGTCTAAATTCATATTAATGAACTGAGATTTTTATGTTGCCATAAAATGGCGAGCAACTATTATGGACATATTAGGGGAAATCCTTTATGTCGGGAAAATACCTATGCCATGTATAAATGTGGATTGATATTAAAAATAATGAAGTGGTTATCCCCTCTTGCAACAAAATTTTAAACAATAGTCTCAAGAGGGGGAGGAGAATGATGGAAAAGCTAACGAAAAAATCACTCGACTACATTTATGGGTTTACCTGCTGCAAAAGCATCAATATTGTCTATCATCATATCTGACAGTGTTTGCATTGCCTCCTGAGAAGCCCAAGCTATATGTGGAGTAATAATAAGATTGGGAATCTTCAGATCAAGAAGCACGTTACCTTGTTTTGGGGGTTCAACAGTTAACACATCAAAACCCGCACCGGCAATTTCACCCTGCTTCAGAGCTTCTGACAATGCTTGTTCATCCACAAGACCACCCCGAGCTGTATTAATCAGGATGGAGGACTTCTTCATTATCTTCAACTGCTTTTCACTAATCATATTTTTTGTAACATCAGTCAAAGGACAATGCAAAGTAACGATATCGGATTCTCGTAGGAGCGTTTCAAGATCAACCATACCCTCAACTGGAAAATGATCTGTATAAAGCACCTTCATGTCTAATGCATGGGCAATTTTCGCCACAGAACGCCCCAATGATCCATACCCTATTATCCCGATAACTGAACCTGCAAGATCATGAATTTTATGATCAAAGAAACAGAACTGATCTACTTCAGCCCATCTTCCACGACGCACATCTTCAATATATGCAATTAATGAGCGACGTAAGGCAAAAATCAATGAAAATGTATGCTCAGGAACAGTATTGACTGCATAGTTTCGTATATTCGAAACGATAATTCCTTGTTCTTTACAATATTTCTTATCAATAATATCTGTACCAGTAGCAGCAACGGCAATCATCTTAAGATTAGGTAATTTCTTAAGGGTCGATTCTCGCATTGGTACTTTATTGACAATGGCAATAGTAGCATCCTTGAGCCGTTCAATAATTTCATCTGTTTCTGTAACTTGGTATTCTTCATAGGTATGTTCGAAATTAGGCTTGCGGACTTTTGCATCAAGGGTGGATCGATCCAAAAAGACAATGTGATGTTTTACCATAAAGACCTCACTTATATATGCGGTTCAAACAAACGGGACGGCTTAATGCCGTCCCGCTGCATTAGCCATAAATCCAATTAGGCTACAACTGGCTTACCAGCGACTTTTGAAGTTGATGCAGAACTACAATAATACTCAACAGCTGCACCAACGCCACTACCAGCCTTAAAAGGAATACCAACATCGTGCATTGCCATTTCAACCCCGGCAAGACCAGCCAGCACCATACACTCGTTCAAGTCACCAAGATGTCCTATACGGAAAAGTTTGCCAGAAACTTTTGACAGGCCAGCTCCCA
>DATKTE010000362.1:0-7753 GCA_035531295.1 Alphaproteobacteria bacterium | reverse complement strand
AGTACATTGATTCCAATAACAGAAATATCAGCTATTTTGAAATCTGTGGCAAGAAAGCTCTTTTCAATACATCAATCAAATCCGCACGTTCTATAGCACAAAGATTAATGGATGAATACGGTGAACGGTCACTTGCAGCAGAACGTAATGAAGGACTAGATTGGAAAGCATTATCTCATGCCGTTCGTGTTGGCCATCAGGCCATAGAATTTCTAAGGACCCAACATATCACTTTTCCACGTCCTGAAGCTAAACATTTGCTTGATATTAAACTTGGGAAATTGCCTTTTCAAGAAGTGAGCGAAGAAATAGAACAATTACTGATCCGAGTTGAAGATGCGGCTCTGTTCTCTTCTCTACCAGAAAATTTCAATACTGATCTCATTGATAATTTCGTCGAAAGGTTGCATCTTACCCAGATACAAATGGGTGCTATCTGATGTTTGAAAAACCATACATCGAACCTGCCTTTCAAGATTATATTCGTAAAAAGTTAGCTGATATTGAACAACAGCATCACATAAAAATTTTACTTGCTGTGGAATCAGGAAGTCGTGCTTGGGGGTTCCCCTCCAAAGACAGCGACTATGATGTGCGCTTTATATATACTCACCATGAAGATGCCTATCTCACTGTAAGAGAACTTCGTAATGTTATTGAGACTCCAATATTGCAAGACAACATTCTTGGCACACCTCTGGATTTAAACGGGTGGGACATACGTAAAACTTTGCAACTCGCCCTAAAATCAAATCCTGTGCTTGTGGAGTGGCTGACTTCACCCATAATGTATATTTCTGTCCCTCGTATAGTAAATAATTTACTGATCTTCTCGAGACAAGCAGCTAATATCCAAGCATTCCAATATCATTATGACAGACTGGCAAGAAATTCATGGGAGCAAATTCTAGATAATGCCGAACAAGTAAAACTAAAGTTGTATTGTTATGCGTTGCGTCCTATCTTAGCTATACAATGGATGCTATCCCACAATGAAGCACCACCAATGGACATACGCTCATTATGCAAAGGACTTTCAGGGGATAAAGTACTTATTAATGAGATTGCGCGTCTTATCGACTTGAAAGCAGGGGCAGATGAAGGATACTATGTGCCTAGGAATCCAATATTGGATGCTCATATAGAATCTGTGTTGCAAAACAAAACTGAACGTCCCATAAAATTAGAGACTGATATACCTTCCTTAATTGATGAAGCAAACCGCCTTTTCAGGGCGGCAATAAAACATGGCTAATAATTGTAATTATTTTATTTCCTGATAACTGGGTCGCTTTCCAACGCTCACACTCCAAATACCGCTTCGTGGACACGATAGAGAGGTTCCTTGTCCACGAAGTGCTTTAGTGCTTCGTAGCCTAATGCATATTCGCGCAACGCTAGAGAGCGTTTTGCACCCAAACTTCTTGTACGGAGGCGCATGAGATGTTCTGGTGCAGTATAGTGGAATCAATGCTTGAAAAAATGCTGGCCGTCCGGAACCAAAGATCAACCTCACAAGTAAAAGTCGGTCTGGGCATAGCAACTGCATTATGTTCTTCCTTTATAAGGTTTTTATTTTTTATAACATTTAGTAGAACTGTATTGCAGATTTATTATACTTCTTATTTAACCTCAGCTCGAGCTCAGGTTATATTAAAGTAATGCATCGATGTAAACCTTACATATGGAGAAAGAGAGATTACAAATCGTACCTCTCTTCCTCGCTTGCCCTATCAGCCCTAAGGGGCCTTACAATTGATTAAGCCCTTTCTCTTTCTCCCATTCCTCGTGGATCTCTAAAAGCTCTCGCAAGTCTGATCGAGCAAGTTCCAGCTCATACCAAGCTTTTCCAATAAGCTTATGAACGTCTTTGATTTGAAAGATTAAGAGTTGCGAAATATGCTCGATCTGAGCTAGTTTTTCTTCAGTCATTGTGACTCCAATACAGTTGCAGTGATTAGTGGGGCAATGGCGTTCGTCGCGCCTTTGTTCCACGCTGTCTCATTGTGAGATAGCTTTCTTAGTTTAGGAAGTTTTTACTAAAAAGCAAGAGAAAAATTTATCCGTCGGTTTTTTGATAAAAATTTCATTAAATCAAGGTGTAAGGAAAATATTCTCTATTTTACAGTTTACAAGATAGGTTATTTATTGATATATTTTAAAAATGATAAAAAATGACAGTCTATCTAAAACTCTTAGCACTTATGTGGATTCCCTTCAAAAGCAGGGGAAGATCGTCTTTCATATTGATGAAGCGGCTTCAATACTTGGGATAACTCTTACTGCAGCTCGTCTATCTGCTTATAGACTTTCTAAAAAGAAACGTATTTTCAGAGCATACCGTAATTTCTATGTCATTGTTCCCTTGGAATATCAAGAAATAGGCTGCCCTCCTCCTGATTGGTTTATTGATCCTTTGATGCATCATTTAGGAACAGAATATTACGTGGGCTTATTAACGGCTGCAGCTCTTCACGGGGCCGCTCACCAACAGCCTATGATCTTTCAGGTTATCACCTCTAAATACCCTCGTTTAATTACCTTACCAAGTATGGATATCCGACTTTATCAAAGCAGCTACATCCAGAAGACTGGGATTGAGCTGAAAAAAACAGCTGCGGGTTATTTGAACCTTTCAACCCCAGAATTGACAGCGTTTGATTTGGTACGGTACGCTCGAGCATCCGGACACTACAATCATGTTGCAACTGTTCTGGCAGAGCTTGCGGAAGAAATAAGAGGCAAGAGATTAGCCACTTTGGCAAAAACTATTTGTCAGGATCACGGGGAGTGGATTTACTGGCAGAGACTAGGTTATATTTTGGATAGTGTTGGGTTTAAGGATATAGCTGAGCCCTTAGCTACTTTAATCGAGAAATCCCGTCCAAGCCTTGGGTATTTTGTTTCTGGCAAAACAGAGAATGTCATAGAAAAAAGCTCACGTTGGCGTTTATATATTAATACGACCTTAGAGGCAGACATATGATTCCTAAACTGCATATTGATTCCTGGCGGACTTTCGCACCTTGGCGTATCGATGCGCAAGTTGAGCAAGATCTCATTATTTCACGCGCTTTAATAAACATATTTTCTGATCCCTACCTGCAAGTAAAATTAGGATTTAGGGGTGGAACAGCTCTTCAAAAGTTATTTTTCACTCCTGCTGTGAGATACTCGGAAGACATTGATCTGGTACAACTGGATCAGGAACCCATTGGAAACATTATGACACGATTACGTCATACATTAGATCCCTGGTTAGGTAAGCCAAAGTACAAACAAGGCCAGGGAAGGGTCACCTTTCTATATCGGTTTGAATCGGAAACACCGCCCATAACCCCTTTAAAGTTAAAGATTGAGATTAACACACGAGAACATTTTTCTGTCTTAGATTTAAAAATGCATGATTTCTCAGTTGATAGCCTATGGTTCAAAGGAGAGACAAAGATTCATGTCTACCAAATAGAAGAATTACTTGGCACCAAATTACGGGCCTTATACCAAAGACGGAAAGGTCGAGATCTCTTTGATCTGGTTGCTTCTCAAAACTCTTCACTCCTTTTGAACTGGGACCAAATTATTAAGTGCTTTAACTTTTATATGGAAAAAGAAGGAAAACGTATTACCAGAGCTGAGTTTGAAGAAAACATGCATTATAAGCTACAAGATCCCTTCTTTTTGAATGACATAACACCTATTCTTTCGACCAACCTCCCCGAGAGGTACAATCCTGTCGTTGGTGCTCAGCTTTTAAAGACAAATGTATTCCCGCGGTTATCAGGTGAAGCGTGGAAAATGCCAGAAGCATTAGAAAAACCTTCTCAAGCTCTCCCAGATTTCGAAATAACAGAAAAAAGTGCTTGAGTGGTTTTACTTTGGTTGCTGCAGTCCTTGAGCGCTAAGCCAATCCCTGGCCGCCTTTATCCTTTGATCCAACCAGTCACTTTGTTGGATTAGCATAGGCGTGAAACATGAAACAAAATTGAGAGGAGATGAACGGCCTTAGGCTCTGCTGACAAATGTCAAAGGTGAGTACCTGACCATTTTTCTTGAAACCACTTTTGCATCCTTTTTACAAAGTCGTTTATTTTCTTATCATCGCCCTCGATCCCCATCTTGTCGAGGGCAGATTGAACATATGCTTCCAATTCAGAAGTTGCGGCATTTTGTTCGAGTAGCCTCATGGAGGTGCCACAATAACTTTCATATTCATCACGAGGCCATTCTTGATCATCGATATAGACGCCGATGGGATCGAACTCGTTCCAGAGATCTCTTAATTCTCTCCAACGAGTTCTGGATTCTACCTTGTCAAGACGATGCACTATGTATTCCTCCTTACACAGAGATTGCTACCAGACTATTTCCCTTTTGAAGGCTTATGAATGATTAGCCATTAACTTTCTTGTAAATCAAAATTCTTAGTTTCTGTTCGTCTTTTCTTATTCAAGCATTTTAATAGCGTTTTGAGCTTCCAAATGCCCTAATGCAGCAGCTTTCTTGAAGCGTTTTAAGGCTTTAGTATCATTTTGTGGAACCCCTTCACCATGAAGATACGTAACACCAATGTTGTATTGAGTCCTAGCAATCGTGTTTTTTGCTTCAAGGACACCATTTTTTTCTGCCTTCTTTAACCATTTTAAGCCCTCAACTGCATCTCTTGGAATACCATCGCCAATAAGGTGCTTAACCCCAATATTGTATTGAATTACACCAAGTTGTTCTCGTGCATCTTCATGCCCCTTTTCAGATGCTTTCTCAAACCATTCGAAGGCTTTAAGCTCAGATTTTGGTATGCCATCTCCCTCGAGATACATCATAGCAATAGAGTATTGAGATGCGATAACCACTTCATCTTCTTCAGACATACCGTATTTGATAGCAAGCTCAAATGCTCTTAAAGCTTGTCCTCCATTTTTTTTACCGGCACAACCATCCCTCAAGATTATTCCAATATTGAACCAGGCTCTTGGAAAATTTTTCTTAGCCGCTAACCTAAAGAATTTTAAAGCTTCAGAAAATCGCTGATTTTCTGTGTGTTCCACAGCAACATCGTATTGTGCTTCACTAAGTGCTTCCTGAGCTTGTGCATGATTCTGATGAGCGGCTTCTTGATAACGCTTCAAGGCCTCTTCAAAATTTGGGGGAGATCCTTCCCATCCCTCTGAATAGAGCTTCCCAAGGGTATATTGAGCTTCAGCCATACCTAAATCAGCGGCCTTTTCAAGTGGCTTGATAGCTTTTAAGTAATCTTGAAGGCCACTATCTCTGCTTAATCGAATTATACCAATACTGAATTGGGCGGGTGCAAAGTTTTCCAAGCCCTTATCTTCATACCAACTTAATGCTCCGGCAAAATCCTTTTCCTCATAGCGCTTTTTGCCCATATAGTATAACATTTCTATAAATAAAACCTGAGACTCATGTAATCCTAAACCTGCAGCTTTTTTAAAAGAATTCAATGCTTCAAGATCGTTTTGAGGTACACCCATCCCATCTCTAAACATCATACCTATGTTGTGGTAAGAAGGTGAAAAATCTAATGCTGCTGCTTTTTGAAATTGTTTTAGGGCCTTGTTTCCATTCCTAATAACTCCTTCTCCATTTAGATACATCGCACCAAGATTATGGTGTGCTTCTGGCAATCCCAGTTTAGCCGCTTTCTTAAAGTAAGTGCGAGCTATTGGATAAATTCCTTTTCTACGATACTCTAGACCTAATTGATTTAAAACTTCAGGATCTTCTTTCTGCCCTTCTCCAACTGACTTTTCTACAATAGGAGATCCTCTACCATTTGAAATTTCATCCCCTTCCTCCATCGCACGTGCCTGCCAACCCATGCTCATGGAAGCCAATACAACGATTGAAGCAAAACTTAAACTCTTTTTAAAAGGTAAAATGTTAAACATCAGGATTCTCCTACTCAAAAATTTATAATCAAGTACATATATCTGTTTAAAATTTTAAATACAATAGACTTATAAATAATAAATCTTTCCAAAATCTTATCCACTTACTCCGGTTGCTGCAGGCCTTGAGAGACAAGCCATTCTTGAGCTGCCTTGATTCTTTCTATGAACCAATCTCCTTCAAGATTCTCTTCATAAGGAAGGGCATTTAGCACTGCGATGAAAGCATCCTGATACGCAATACGTTGGGCTTGAGTGGGTGTTTGCCGGCCGTCGTACTCAGCGATGGCGCGTCGTTCGTCATACGCCTCCGAGAGAAATGAACGTTGAGGTAAAATTGGTTCTGACAGCGCAATATTTTTTGTTTCAGTTTTGTTTCTCTGCTTATTTCTCTCTAATCTCTCTAACGCTTTGTAGGCTAAAGATCTTAACGAGCTTGTTTCATTCATGTTTCACCTTGTTCCATAGATAGAGTTTTGTTCCACGGAAGATAGAGCCCTGGAACAACTTTTGACCTCTCTGTACCATTTTTGTTCCACTCTTGTTCCACTCTTGTTCCACTTTTTTAACCTTTAACCATCTGTAAATAAATAATTTAAAATATCTTGTTCCATTTCTGTTCCACTCTTTGTTCCATAAATGGCGTTTTGTTCCACTGTTCCATTCCCTAGGACATGGAACATGGAACATGGAACAAAAAGGGGAGGGTTTCATTTCAGTCATTGAAAGCATTTCTTTCCTGCATCTCTTTAAGCCTTCGATTGACGGTTCCAAGGCCAAGGCCTAGCTCTTCAGCAATTTCTCGTTGGGTTCGTTTTCCCTTGTGCAGGGTTAGGATTTGATCCACCTGGGGATTTTCTATTTTTTGAACAAGCCAAATGAACTTTCCTTTTTCTTCCTTCAAAGAGGCCTCAAAGGGTATGGCTTCATGACCATAGAAACCGCGGGCTTTTTCATAATGAACTTCAAACCTTGCGCCTTCTCTGGGATCGTAACTCTCTGGTTTGCGAAGAGTGATGACCGTATCGAGAAGATCTTCTTTTCTTGACGTACCCCGCTGACCACCGGTCTTATTGGAGTGATGAATGAGAAGCACAGAAATGCCTCGTCTGCGTAAAGTTAGAAACCACTCTTGCAGTGGTATCCAGCTTTCACCCTCATTCTCTCTGCCGCGCCTACACAAAGCCGAATGATTGTCTAGGATGAGGAGCTTTACATCCTTTAAGTGTTCTTCAACGAACTGTTGTCCTTCAGGGGTAGAAAGGTCAGATATACCTTGATTCTGGAGGTCTGGCGTAATGATGAGCAAATTATCATCACTGCTGACTTCGGTATCAGTACTACTCACAATTTTTGCGAGTCGCTCTTGCATCACGGCGAGAGGCATTTCACCATCCACAAATAATACTTTGTTTGGCTTGGTGCTTTCCCATTTTCCATTGAACATGTGGCCTCCGATTGCAACCGTATAGGCAATCATCAGCGAGACATGGGTTTTGCCAATTCCCCTTGGTGCATGAATCATGACAAGCCCCTGCTCAGGGATAATAGGGTTTAGGATCATTTCACAGGGGCGAATCTCCATGGATAAGAGATCCCTGATGCTTAAGGCTTTTAATGTTGTGCTTTGGAATGAATTTTCGATTTGGCGGCTTACCTCATCCTTACCTTCTAAGAGCATCAAGTCGTTAAAGTCTGTGGGCTTGGCTTCGGTATTTTTAAATTTTGGGAAAACAACACGACAGTTTTGTCTTCGAGCAGCTTCTTCAGCTTTGATCCGACCTGTATTATGTTCGCATCCTCTATCATCATCTCCTGCAATGAGGAGGGGACTTTTCGTATAA
>DATKTE010000361.1:0-2714 GCA_035531295.1 Alphaproteobacteria bacterium | reverse complement strand
GATAGAGGTGTGAGATAAGGATAATGACAACTACAAACTCGAGAACTGTAGGAAGCACATGAAAAAAGAGTCCTAAAGTAATAGAAGGAACATCTCGTTGCGCTCTTCTGATAACATTGGTCATAGCACCTGGTTTTTGGTTCAGGAAATAATGATGAGAAAGACTATAAAGGTGAGACAGAACTTTTATTCCTAAAACAAAGGTAAGACGCTGTTCAATTTTATACGTAAGGAGCCCCCGCGCATGAACGGAAGCCTGGCTCACCATCCAGAGGAGGCCATAACTCATTAAAATGAGGGGAATAAGTCTGCATTCAGGTAAAAAGAGAGATTCCACGATCTTCTTTAAAAGAAAAGGAAGACTTATATTAGCAATAATCCCAATACTTAAAATAAGAAGAGCAACAAAAAAATAAAAGAGAAGTTGCTTATCCTCGAAGGTTTTGAGGAGAATATCTTTGATGCATCCTGCATATTTTTTAGTCGTGGGTCTCATAGTTCATCCCAATATCTTAGAAACATTTCTAATGATACCAGGTGTGTAAAAGGCCACATAAAATTTGTATCTCCATTTCCGATAAGGGTTATCGTTCTATGAAGACCTTCTTTTTCGATAAGTCCTTGTTTTACAAAATGACCCTCACAAGAAATTTCTAAAATGTCCTTTAAATTTTTTTTAATACCCAGTTGGATTAAACCGGTAGTTTGACTTTTATCTCTTCTCCAAACAGTTTCTGTTTTAAAGTGGTCGCTGATAGCTTTGCGAAGGGGATAACGATCATACCCTTTTTTAAAGAGCTCATAGGTGGGGAAAGATAAAGCAAACTCTACAACAGGTTCATAAAAAAAAGGAAAATAAGTTGGATCAGACTGATTCATTATTTCAATATGGATAGAGGCAAGCCCTTCATAAAGTAAATCAAGTTGGTGATATTTGCCCGGAAGAATTTTCTTTGATAGATAGTTATAGATCGGGTGAGAAATGGAACTTGATGCGATTTGCATCACTTCTTGTTTGACCCATGCCGGCATGTTTTTATGTTTTTCTCTAATCTTTCTTCTTTCTTTTTTTATGCCAAGAGAATGAGTTAACAACGATTTGAAATTCTCTTTTAGAATAGACAAGAGAGGGTCTCGGTAAAATTGAGCAATTCCTTGAAACTGTCTCTTGGATTCTTTGAAGCCTTGTTCAAGAATATAATCTGATACAGATCTCTTAGAGGGTGGACGCATAAAAATATGATCACTCCCATGTCCAGACACAAATGTAAAAGATTGATGAGCTGGGAGATGTTCAAATATGGTTTCTGCCCAGCGTGTGCTTATAAACTCAGGGAATGGTTTATTAGGTTTAAGAGGCTCTTTGTATTGAGAAGGATCAAATGGAAGGGAATTTGATACATCAATGCCGATGAGTTCAACTCCAGTTTCCTCACACACTTTTCTGGCATGATCATACTCATTAGAAGATTTAACTTGCGAGTGAAAATAGTTTATAGCCTTTAGGGCTTGATCTTCTTTCACCAAATCTTTTAAGCAATAAAGAAGAGAAGAAGAATCAAGACCTCCAGAAAGACTGACATAAATGTTTTGATAAGGCTCAATCCAAGGATTTAAAGTCGCATTCAGAACATCTACAGCATTCCTTCCTTTGATATCTGGGTTTTTATAAGAATGAAGAGGGTTCCAAAATGGAGCTGTCTTTCTCTCATTTTTTGTAATCGCTAGGCTACAGGCAGGAGGGAGCTCATAAATGTTTTTAAAAGGGGTTTCGATAGAACTGCTATTCCCATAAATGAGATAAGAGCAAAGGTAGGTCCAGTTGAACTCCGGTTTTTGAGAGAGGGCTTTGAAGATGATCTCGATGTTTGATGAGAATAAAATACTTCCATCGAGGAGGGGATAATAAAAAAAAGGGAGTTGGCCAGTTGAGTCGAGAACAACTTCAAATCGAGAACTCTGTTTATTTTCATGGATGTAAACATACTTTCCCCAGACATTTTCTAAAGCCTTTTCTTTGGGTAAATCAGTCAAATTTTTAAAATCTTTTTTTCTCAAAGAACATTGCTTAGCTCTATCAAAAACGCGCCCGATCAAAACAGATGACTCATTTTCCCATACTTCGTCTAGATCCAGGATGTTTGATAATTTTCCATAACAAAGTATGAGAGACTCTTTCTTTATTACTAATGGCGGAGTTTGAGAGAAAGATTGAAGAGCATCCGTAAGCTCAGCGGTTTTATCTGATGTACTGTTTAAACAAAGAAGGCCGACATAGATCATATCTTTAGTCTCCTGAAAGGCTCATTCAAAATAATCGCAAGGTCTTCTCTTAGGTATTGAGAGTCCATGACAACTTTCCCATCACATTCCACCCACGCGTGGGCAAAGAAAGGGTAATTTTGAACCCCAATTTCTAAATTGCATTTCCATCTTCGTTTTAAAGCCAGGAGCACAAAGGTCATAGCCCACTCCAAACATTTAATCCGCGTCGGATGTAAAAAACAGGCCGTATTCACTATCCTTGCTAGATCATTTAGCTCTTCCTCTGTAGGGATAAGATATTGTACTTGGTTTTTTCGTGACTTTTTAATTAGCTGAATCGTAGGGTATAATCCTCTTATCTTTATATAAAGGTTGACTTTAATAAGTGTAAAAAGCGCTTTCAGAACCTGAATATTAAGGCTTATTTTTTTATTCTCTAAAGGAAGTCG
>DATKTE010000360.1:0-5861 GCA_035531295.1 Alphaproteobacteria bacterium | reverse complement strand
ACAAATGAAAGGGATTCTCTTCACCCATGCGAAATAGCCCCTTTGCGAGACTTTCTAAAAAGGAATATCCTGATGGGATGTTATAAACCCCGGCCATAGCTCCACCCGATTGTGATCAAGTGAACTATAGCGGGGATTGGGTAATTAGGCAGCAGGGATTTTTGCTTGGATGTTTTTTGAGAGCTCGGCTTCCAGTTCTTCAATGCTAGGGAGGGCGGTTTGCAAATTTTGTAGTAGTGCTTTGGGGAGGCCATCTCTCCTTCGTCATTCCCGCCTTCGCGGGAATGACGATGGATGGTGGAAACTCTTAATATAATAATAATAGCTAAACCAACAGAGTTTCATATAAATCATTTCAAAAGGTGTTCTCTTTTTCAATTAACTTTAACTTCCAGGCTCTATTCCATTTTTTAATACGCTTTTCCCTTAGAATTGCTTCAGTTATTTCATCGTGAATTTCAAAGTAAACCAACGTCTTTACACTATATTTTGAAGTAAAACCATCAAAATCGTTGTTCTTATGCTGGTACACCCTTTTTACTAGATCTGAGGTAACACCTGTATAAATTGTCCCATTTTTCTGACTTGCAAGGATATAAACAAAAGCGGCCATTTATTATCTCCTAAAAAAAGACCTAAGTTTATGACTTTCCCAAAATGTTTTGACCCCAAGGCAATTGGTCAACAGCTTGTTGACCAATTTCGTATTCATCATATTCCGCGGCAAATCGCTTCATATATTTGAGATTTTGGAGGCCAAACCCTTTCATTTCAGGAAAGGCAGAAGTGAGATCACGACTTAACCGGTCAATGACTTTTGTTCCCCACCCATTCTCTTTCTGACGCTTAAGAATTTCGGTACCGAGGTGGTGATATAAAAGAATAAGTTCCTGATTGACGGTCCGAGCTGCTTGGTACCTCGCTGTTGCAACGCGCTTTTTCATTGATTCAAGAAACGCTGAATATTCAGGTATGAATAAATCTTTTTTCATTGAGCCTCCGTTATTCTTTCATTTTTAGTCCCATATTTGCGTAAAAAATATTTTTAATGAATCATTTTTTTATTAAAAATCATTTCTCTTGAAAGATATAATTAAACTTTTCTAAACTCTCTAAAAATATAGGATGTCTCATGTTTAAAAAGCGGTGGCTTTTGGTTTTGGGTCTTACGACTCTTCTTAGTGCTTGTGATCTTATTGATCATCGATACTTTCATGATCCCACCCTTAAACTTCAAAAGGAAGATTATGAAAAACTGACGACGCCTCCGCTGCTGAAAAAAGTTATTTCTTCTTTCGAACCAAAGCCTTCGCCGCCTCCAAAAGTTGCGATTTTAACATCTGACATGAGGAAAGAGGTTTCAGTGACCTTAGAAGAAAGTGTCTCTGTAAAAGATGTTCTTATGGAACTCGGGCGCCAAGCAGGGGTAGGCATGGCATTGCGTGCACAAACGGATTCCGGCAAGACGGGAATCCGTTATAGCGCTCACCATTTACCCTTCATTGAAGTGATTAAAGACATATGCTCTTTGACAGACCTCAGATTTCAAATCCAAGGGAATCGCATTTTGATTGAACCCGATGAGCCCTATCTTGCGACGTATAGTATGCAATTTCTAAACCACATACGCAAAAGTGAGAATCGAATTTCGGTTTCAACTGATGTTTTCTCACCACTTGAAAGTAAAAGTAGAACAGATAATGGATCGGATAGTCTTCTTGTTGGCAATAGTCTGATGGATTTTTGGACAGAACTTGAGCAAAACTTGAAAATGATTTTAATGCCTGAAATACATCTTTCCGCAAAATGCCCCCAGGCTTACACCCTTCACAAACAGGCAGGTCTTGTCATGGTTCTTGGAACGGACCGACAACATAAACAAATTGCTCAATATCTACAAAAACTAAAGGAAACAATTTCAACACAAGTCATCATAGAAGCTAAAATTATTGAAGTGACGCTTGATAATGAATTTAAAAGTGGGATTAACTGGAGCCAGTTGGGTGGGGATTTCCACCTCACAGCTTCCTTAGGTTCGGAGGCGACCCCTCATTCATCGCATGTGTCTACCCTTCGCGATGTTCTTAGCTTTTCTGTCGAGCATGAAAAATTTTCATCCGTTTTAAACTTTGTGAAAAAATTTGGGACCGTGCGCACCCTTTCTAACCCTCGGCTGACAGTTATGAACAATCAACCCGCTATGTTGAAGGTCGCAACAAATGAGGTCTTTTTTCACCTTGAGTTTGAACGTCATTTTCAAGCCGAAGGAAAGCCTGATGTGGAAAATATATCAAGTGATGCCTTGACGGTTCCCATTGGTCTTGTGATGGTCGTTCAACCTTCCGTCAATCTTCAAACAGGAGAGATTATCATGACGCTGCGTCCTACAATTTCTCGTGTGCAAAAGGAAGTGGAAGACCCAGCCGTTGCTATCAAATCCCACCAAAAAGTAAAATCTACGATTCCTGTCGTCCAAGTGCGCGAACTTGATTCCGTTTTAAAAATCAAGTCGGGACAAGTTGTGGTCATGGGTGGGCTTATGGAAGACCGTTCTAGTTATATGAGTTCGTCTATACCCATTGTTGATAGTATTCCTCTTTTTGGTGAGTTTGCGAAAGGAAAAGATGACGACAGAAAGATAACCGAACTTGTTATTTTCCTTACAGCGCATATTGCAGACGATCCCTATGTGGTTGAAGCGGATGAGCGAATTTATAATACCTATACGGAAGACCCTCGCCCCTTGCGCTTTTAATTACAATGGCTAAAATACAAGAAAATCTTTGAAAGGAACATGGAATGAAATTTCAACCCTATTTTCTGCGTATGAGCCTTAGTTTATTGATCATGGCGGGAGTGGGAGGTTTCTTTGGCTCATCCTTATGGTCCATTTTTTTGAGTAACCCTTGGCTTAACGCATTTATTATCGCTTTAACTTTCGTGGGAATTCTTTACGCTTTTTATCAACTTTTCCGTTTGAAAAGAGATTGTGAGGTTTTAGAAGATTTAAAGCATGGCCAATGGAGCTTTTCATCCCTTCCCAGATCTGTCTTTTTAGAACCTCTCGTTTCCTATGTTTCGAAGAAGTCATCTGAAGTAGATCCTTCTCTTGGGAGGGGACTTGCTGATTCTCTTGCGGATCGACTCGATAATGAGAGAGTTTTCCCTCGCTATCTGATTGGACTTCTCGTCTTTTTAGGGCTTTTGGGAACTTTTTGGGGGCTTTCTCAGACGATCACCTCCATTGCTCACCTTATTCAAAATATGCCCTCTGATGCTTCTAGTTCTACCAATTTTTTTAGCCTTTTGAAAGAAAGCCTTCATAGTCCTTTAGCGGGAATGGGAACAGCTTTCAGTTCCTCTCTCTTTGGTCTGGGAGGGTCCCTTTTAATTGGTTTCTTAGAGCTTCAAGTTGGGCATGCCTATGGCCGATTTTTAAATGAGGCTGACCTTTTCTTGACAACCTATGCCCATAGCAATGATAAAAAAATACCTTCTTCATCGGCTCCTTTGGGTTTCATTCAAGCACTTCTCACACAGAATGTGGAAAGTATTGAGCGCTTGACGCAAGTTATCGAAAAATCAGAAAAGAATGACCAGAAAACAAGTCTTTTGCTGGAAAAATTGCTCAGCTCTCTTGCTTTGATGGGTGAGCAGAATAAAACTCATCAGAGCCTAATGATCAAACTTGCAGAAGGCCAAATTGATTTGCAGAAAAAGCTCGTGGCGCTTTCTTCAGGTCCCGATGAAGAAAGTCGAAAGCACCTCCAAAATATTGAGCGTGCCCTCACCCATTTCCTTCTCCACCAAAAGGAAGATCGAGAAGAATTTTCAAAGAAGCTGAGAGACGAAATGCGGATTATTGCCAAAACAATTGGCAGCCTGGGGGAATCACCGAGACTTGTGGGGTGATACCACAAGTCGCTTTCTTCCAATGAGGCGGCTTGCCTTGTCTTTCTGTATTGTTTGACAGCAAAATGGTATGAGACCCTTACGAAGGAACAAGAACGCTCTTTCTTCTCGTAAGCTGCCCTACTGCTATGATACCCATAAGGGCCGTTCCCATCACATAGAGACCCGGGCCTAAAGGCCCCAGAAGAGTGGCGAGCTGACTGGAAATAAGAGGAGTTGTCCCTCCAAAGAGCGCAGTTCCTAAACACGTTCCAATGGCGACCCCTGAATAGCGACATTCAACAGGGAAAAGTGTATTCAGATAAGCACTTGATGGCGCAATAAAAGCGGCACTCACCATTAAAAAACCCATTTGAGCGAAAAGCACTCCCAAGAAGCTCCCATCCCTGTAGACCATGAATAGAGGGAGAGCTAAAACAACCTGTCCCAAAGCACCCCATTTCATGAGTCGGCGTAAGCCAATTTTATCAGAATAATGGCCCGAAATGGGAAGAAGAAGTGCGTAAACTAATGTAATAGTCATGTTCATCATCATGAGTTCAAAGCTGCTTATGAGTCCCTTTGTATGCAAGGTAGGGTTCATATAGCCTGCGATGACATAAAAAGCGACATGAGAAAAGCCGCCTATTCCGACAGTCTTAATAAAGGAAAAGGGGTAATTTTGAATCACATCAAGGAGGGGCATTTTAACTGGTTTCCGAATAACCGTATCTTTCAAAATGCGGCGCAAATAAATCCCTGAAAAACCAATGAGCCCTCCCAAACAAAATGGAATGCGCCAGGCCCATTCTGGCATGGTATCATTGATAAACAAGAGCCCCATGAGTGTTGCTAAAACCGTTCCAATGCTTGTTGAAAACCTGATGAGGCCGCCTATAAATCCTTGTCTTGCTTGATCCGTTTGTTCAAGACCGAATATTGCTGCACCTGACGTTTCACCCCCCGCAGACAAACCTTGAAGAAAACGAAATACAACGAGCAATGAAGGGGCAAAAATCCCAATCACTTCATAGGTAGGAAGAAGTCCGATTCCGAGCGTAGAAAATGCCATCAACATGAGCGTCCCCATAAGGCTCTTTTTACGCCCATACTTATCACCCAAATGGCCAAAGACAATAGCGCCTAAGGGTCGCGCTGCGTATCCTACAGCAAAAACACTAAAGCCTGTCATCAGTGCGGTTAAAGGATCAGAGGAGGGAAAGAAGAGGGGGGAAAGTATTGATACAAAAAGGCTGTAAAGTAAAAAATCATAAACCTCAAGGACGTTGCCGACCATAAGCGCACGTAATATAGGGAACTTCATGAGTGGTTCTCCTTCTTTTGAAATAGCATATAAGCACATTTTTTCCCACTTGCGAGAGCTTTTTGTTCGTAACGTGTCTCGGGCCATCCTTTTGGTCTTGGGCTCCACGTCAAAGGATCGGAAGATGCGGGTCCTTCGCAGAGGATGAGGTTCGGGTAGCCATAAAGCACATCTTGAATCTGCTCTACATAAGACATGTCATCGCTCGCAATGTGCAAATGAGCCCCCTCCTTCAGAGTAGGCCATAATTTTTCCATAAATTCATTTGTAATAAGGCGCCGTCTCTGATGGCGTTTTTTTGGCCAAGGGTCAGGAAATAAAATGAAGGCGCGATTGAAATAGGGACGGGGAAGCGCATCTAATAAATAGCGGACATCTTCGTGCCAGATTCTGGTGCGATCATAATCTTTGGCTGGGAGCTGGGCCAACAATTTTGCGACCCCATTCATAAAAGGCTCACAACCAATCATGGCAACGATTGGATTTTGAGCGAGCTGCTCAAGCATGTGTTCTCCTCCTCCAAAACCAATTTCAAGCCACACATCAGGCGGTTCAACTTTAAAAGGGTTTTTTGGATGATCAATTTTCACAAGGGGGAGGATGTCATCATACGCTTTTTGAGATTGATCCCTTAACTTGCGGGCCT
>DATKTE010000359.1:0-6832 GCA_035531295.1 Alphaproteobacteria bacterium | reverse complement strand
TATATGTTCCTGGCAGAAAAAATTAATCCTGAGGAAATTGATGCTCTTCACACTTAAAAATGTGTTGTTTTTAGATCGTCACGCCCCCTTTGAGGGCTCGCAAAGACGACAGTAGGAAGCGTTCTCCGCTCGTTCCCTGTTTTCAAGAGGACATGCTTTGCTAGGAGCGTGGGCTCCAAAGCAATCCAGGTATCTTCAAGTTTATTGGACATGTGCCTCTTCATTCTAGAAAATTTTTATCATAAAAATTTAACTAAATTTTATGTTGCATGAAAAATATAATATGCTTATGGTTCATCATAAACAATAAGCCTTTGTTAGAAAGATAGGAAAAAACTATGATGATTCATCCAAAAACAAGGCCCATTATTGCCCAATTATCTCTCCCTTCCCCTATCCAAAAATATTTTTCCAATCTCAGCTGGGAAATTGATCTAAGCAACAATACAAACCCATATGTAGGAGACTTTTCAGACTACCCCGATGTTAAGCATAACGACTTAAAGACGCTTTATTTAAATAGGATCCTAGGTATAAACCCTTCCCACTCTTTTTCAGGCTGTGTGCGAGAGGACCTCACCTCGGAAAATGTCCTTTTTACAGCAGGGTCTATGGAAGGTCTTGATTTGATATTAAGAACTTTTGCTGAACCAAATAAAGATGTTATTTGTGTTACCTCTCCAAGCTTTTCAGCGTACACACACTGGGCCTTAATACACAATTTGGAGGTCAAAACGATTTCTCTACTGGGGCGTGATCTCAATCATATTAATGAGGAAGAGGTTATTCAGCTGAAACCAAAAATTATTTTTTTATGCAATCCTAATAATCCAACGGGCACCAAAATTTCAGCTGAAACAATCCAAAGGTTATGCAATTCTTTAGATGGATTTGTTGTCGTAGATGAAGCGTATATTGAATTTTCTGACAAGCCTTCTTCAATTTTTAATTTAAATAAGCACAAAAACCTGATCATTCTGCGCACCTTTTCCAAGGCATGGGGACTCGCTGGCGTGCGGTGTGGAGCAATTATAGCTGATAAGTCTATTATCAATACATTAAGATATGTCCAACTTCCCTTTGCCGTTTCATCCTTCGCCCTAATAAAAGTTGAAGAGCGGCTTTCAAGCCCCGAAGACACCTTTGCATCATGGAAAAGAATAAATAAAAATCGAGAAAACATGTTCGAAATATTATCGAATCTTAAGTGTGTCGCAGCAGTTCTTAAGAGCGATACAAACTTTATAATGCTCGTTCTAAAAAACTTTCAAAAAACCATGGATCTATTAAATGAACGCAACATTCATGTTCTTGATTGTTCAAAAAGCCTTCCCAATTCCATAAGAGTCTCCCTAGGAACAGAAGAGCAAAACCAAAAATTTTTGGAGGTCATGTATAAAAGCTAAATTCCTACAGTGCTATTTAGTTTGGTTATCTGAAGGTTCCTCTCAACTCCCCACTCGCTTCGCGCGTGGCGACCCCTCCCACAAGGGGAGAGGTGGGGCAAGTCAGCACTTAACCTCTTCTCTTGTGAGAGAGGTCGCCCGGAGAGCGGGTGAGGGGGGCAGTCTGTACTAACGCTTCCACTTAATATTGCATCCGATACTGGGCTTTTGATCTTCAGGCACAGGTTCTTCATTTAAAATGCAATTCAAAGCAACTTTTAGATCCTTTCCCGTTACAGGAATGTCATTGCCTGGCCTTGAGTCATCAAATTGCCCGCGATAGACGCAGCTTAGAGTCTGATCAAAGATATAAATATCCGGTGTACAGGCAGCATCATAGGCTTTCGCAATCTCCTGGGATTCATCAAACAGATAAGGGAAAGGAAACTTTAATTCTTCTCCTATCTTTTGCATATTTTGAGGGGAATCTTCGGGATATTCTTTCACATCATTTGAATTAATGGCGATAAAAGCTATGCCTTTAGGAATATACTGATTTGCAATGTCTATAAGCTCCTTTAGTATATGCTTTACAAAAGGGCAATGGTTGCAAATAAACATAACAACGGTTGCTTTCTCAGATTTTAACTGAGCAAGATTAAGCACTTCCCCCGATATAACATCACGAAGACTAAATGCAGGTGCTTTCGTGCCAAGAGGTATCATTTGAGACGGAGTGAGAGCCATTTTAAAGTCCTTTTTTTAGTGGTTTTATTTTTTTATTAAGTTTGATTATACCCCAAAACCGCTCATGTACCGAGAGAAAAAGGAGTGGGGGAAGCACCGGACAAATTCTCAAAATCGTCACTTCGAGCTTCTGAAGGAGGTCCATAATAAACTTAAGAAAGACTGGATTGCTTCAGCTCTTTTAGAGCTTCGCAATGACGGCGATGCTCGATCCACGTTGCCATTTTTTGCTCATTCTCCTAGAGTGCAAAGAAAAAAGACATAGAATATGTTTTACATAGCCTTTCGCATGCTTGTTGGAGATCGGGGAAAATTCTTAGGAATTATCCTGGGCCTTTCGTTCGCCTCGCTCATCATGACCCAACAGCCTGGTATTTTTGTAGGGATCATGACACGTGCCTATAGTTTCATCACGGATTTGGGTTTGCCAGATATTTGGGTGATGGAGCCCACAGTAAAATACATTGATGACATTAAGCCTATGCCTGACACTTATCTTTATCGCGTGGGAAGCGTTCAAGGCGTTGCTTGGGCAAAACCGTTATACAAAGGAACAATCCAAGCCAGGCTTCATAGCGGAACTTTCCAAACCTGTAATCTTATTGGCATTGATGATACAACCTTAATTGGCGCTCCAGCTGTGATGATTGAGGGGAGGACGACAGACTTACGACGAACAGATGGAATTATTGTTAACCAAGAAGGCGCACTCGATAAACTTGCCAATCCGCCCACCACACCAAATGGTCCCAAAAATCCCCTTCGTGTCGGACAAGAAATTGAGCTAAATAATCATCGCGCAATCGTTGTTGGAATTGCTCAAACAACGCGGACCTTTCAGTCTCAGCCCGTTATTTTTACTACCTACTCAAACGCAACGCTTTTTACACCGCCCCAATTGAATTTACTCAGTTTTGTGCTTGTCAAAGCTAAGGAGGGGGAAGATTTGAAAATTCTCTGTGATCGCATTAAACGGCTCACGGGCTTAAAGGCCTATACAAAGGATGAATTTAAGAATCTAACAGTCAAATACTATCTAAAGTATACTGGTATTCCTATTAACTTTGGTGTGTCTGTCCTTTTAGGGTTTTTGGTAGGCGCAGCTATTGCAGGTCAAACTTTTTATAATTTTACGTTAGAAAATTTGCGCTACTTTGGCGTTTTAAAAGCCATGGGAACTTCCGAAAAAACGCTTCTTCTCATGATTATTTTTCAAGCCGTCATTGTCAGCTTTATTGGGTACGGGATAGGTGTTGGTTGCACAGGATTGTTCGCATTATTCACACGAAATAGTGTGGTTGCCTTTCGCTTTCCGTGGCAACTCTTTGTCTTTAGTACTGTAGGCGTCACTCTTATTGCGTCATTCGCTGCCCTTCTCAGCATACGTAAGGTCATAACACTTGAACCTGCCATCGTGTTCCGGAGTTAATGATCAATGGAAACGGGTCAACTTGCTGTGAAATGTAAAAATGTAGTTAAGATCTATGGCGAGGGAGCAGGTAAAATTGTGGCTTTGAGAGGGATCGACCTTGAGGTTCGATCAGGTGAGCTCATGATGCTCGCAGGACCTTCAGGCTGTGGAAAAACAACGCTCCTTTCAGTGATCGCAAGTATTCTCTATCAAGATAGTGGAGAGTGTAAGGTTTATGGTTATGAGTTAAACCAGATGAGCAAATCACAAAGAATTGCTTTTCGTGCGAAAAATATTGGGTTTGTTTTTCAAGCTTTCAACCTTTTCCCATCCTTAACAGCTGCAGAAAATACAGCAATTCCTTTGATTATCGGAGGGATGGATCATACACTTGCAACTAAAAGAGGGAGGGAACTTCTTGAACAAATGGGACTCGGAGACCGCACAACTGCTTTTCCTTCGGATCTTTCTGGGGGGCAACAGCAAAGAGTCGCAATTGCAAGAGCCCTAATCCATAACCCGCGACTTATCGTCTGTGATGAACCAACAAGTGCCCTTGATAGTGAAACGGGACATAAAATTATGGAGTTGATGAAAGGCATAGCTGTCGACAAAGCACGTGCACTCATCGTTGTGACCCATGATTCGCGAATTTTCCAATTTGCCGATCGAATCGCAAAAATGGAAGATGGACGTATTATTAAAGTTACAACCTCTTATAAAGAATTTGAATAGGCAAAGGACGGCTAAATGAATGTAAAAATAATTAACCTGAATCGCGTCCTTACAGTTCTGGCCATTATTGGGATCTTAGCTGGTGTTTATATGGTTATTCTTGATCAACGACGCGTACCCGTCTCTCAGCCTATTACTCCTCCCTCTATATCTCCTTATGAGAGCTTTATCTCTGGGGCAGGCATTGTGGAGGCTGCCAGTGAAAACATAGCCGTTGGAAGCATGGTTAACGCTGTTGTTACCCAGATTTTAGTGAAAAAGGGAGATATTGTTCCCAAAGGAACACTTCTTTTTACCCTTGATTCCCGACAAGCAGAAGCGGACGTTAAATTAAGAGAGGCTCAAGTTGAAGTTACGAAAACAGCCTTAGAACAATCAACAGCTTCTTTAAAACTTGCAATTGATGAATTTAATCTGGTCAATCACCTTGAAGACAAACGTGGCGTCACAAAAGATGAACTGGTAACAAGACAAGATAATGTGGTCATCGCTCAAGCGGCTGTCGTAAATGCGCAAGCGAACATCGAATCAGCCATTGCTCAGCTGAGAGAAGCACAAGCCGTTTTAGACTTTTACACGGTTAAAGCACCTATCGATTGTGAAATTATGCAAATTAACATCCACCCGGGGGAATTTGTGGGTGCGAACATAATAGCCACAAACCTTGCAACAGCTGCCAATACCATCTCAATTCCCTATATGCTTGTTGGAAGTGTGAATCGCTATCATGTCCGTGTGGATGTGGATGAAAACGATGCATGGCGCTTCAAAAAAGACCAACCTGCTATTGCTTTTTTAAGAGGAAATATTGAATATAAAACGGGGTTAAAATTTGAGTATGTCGAACCTTACATTATTCCTAAAGCCTCTTTTACGGGTGATTCGACTGAACGAGTTGATACTCGGGTTTTGCAAGTTGTTTATAGCTATGATCCTAAAAATATGCCGGTCGCTTATCTCGGACAAGAGGTTGACGTTTACATAAGGGCCGAAAAAATCTCTCCCAATGCAAGATATGGCGGCCCCTTGCCGATTTCACAATGAAAAAACTTAAGCTCATTTCTTCACTTCTTCTCCTTTCATCCTGTACAGTTGGGCCGGATTACCATGAACCCTCCGTATGTGTTCCTGAGAGTTGGCAAAACATAGAGGCAAATAACGAAAAAAAACCCAGAAATGTCCAGGAAGAGGTCAAATGGTGGGAGAATTTTAAAGATCCCATACTCACCCAATTGGTGCGTGAAGCAGTCAAATCAAACTATGATTTGAAAGTAGCGTTTGCCACAATCTATCAAGCTCGAGCGACTCTCTTAGGGGCAGAAGCTGCGCTCTCTCCCGAGATTGATGGAATTGGGGCCTTTAGCCATAATGAAAATAGCCTCAATACCTCACAATTTTCCAACCAACAGAGTATTCTGCCGATCACTCCAACAGTCGGAGGAGCTTCTTTCCCAGGAGCAAACCGCTATTTTAATCTTTATAGAACAGGGCTGACAACAGCTTGGGAAATGGATTTGTTTGGTCGCTTGCGGCGTGGGGTCGAATCTGCAGAAGCAAGCCTTGAAGCCCAAGTTGACGATATGCATGGTGTCATGCTGAGCATCATTGCCCAAGTGGCCTCTCAATATATCAACCTGCGCAGCTTCCAAAAACAGCTCGAAGTCACCCAAAAATCTCTTGAATCTTGGGATTCTATTTATAAATTAAACCTCTCACTTTTGAAGGCAGGTCTTGCAACTGATATTGACGTTGCCCAAGCTAAAACCTCACGCGATCAAACAGAAGCGAGTCTCCCTCCCTTACGAGCCTTCATAAAGACAACGATTCACCAGCTTTCCATTTTAACAGGAAGGCCACCAGCGTGCCTCTATGACCTGTTGTCTAAGGTAGGTCCCATTCCCTATATCCCCACTGAAATTTTCGCAGGGGTCCCATGTGAACTTTTGAAACGTCGCCCCGATATCAGGTCCGCTGAACGGACACTTGCTGCCGCTAACGCTCAGATTGGGGTTGCAGAAGGCAGTCTTTATCCCATCTTCACATTTTCAGGAACCATAGGCTACCAAAGCAACCTCGCACAAAACTTTATTAGCCCCGGCAGTGGGTTTTATTCCTTTGGTCCTGGTTTTACCTGGGATCTGATCGATTTTGGACGCGTCCGGGCGAAAATCAATTCCGCAAAAGCCATTCGTGATGAAACCTTCTATCAATACAAAAGCACGCTTTTGAATGCCCTTGCGGACGTCGAAAACTCTTTGGTCAATTATGCAGAAGAAGCAAGACGTTACCCCGCCTTAATCAGTGCATATGAAGCCAGCAAAACAGCAGCTGACGTTAGTTTGCTCAGATTTCAATCGGGACTTATTACGTTTTTAGTCGTCTACCAAGCACAGCTGACCTATCAGGCAGCAATCCTCCAAATGGTCCAAAGCCATGCAACTCTTGCCTTAAATTCCGTAGCCCTTTACAAAGCCTTAGGCGGCGGTTGGGAAATCGATAAGACCTGTTGGCTGCAATACCAGCCGCCTGTCTTATCGCCAGTTACTGGGGATTA
>DATKTE010000358.1:0-6957 GCA_035531295.1 Alphaproteobacteria bacterium | reverse complement strand
AATGATGAGCTTTTTAAAAATTGGAGATCGGGCGGCGGGGGCTATTAAATCGGGAGGAACGACGCGCCGTGCTGCCAAGATGGTTGTTGTCGATGTCGATCACCCCGATATTGAAGAATACGTGAATTGGAAGGTTGTGGAAGAACAAAAGGTTTTAGATCTTGTTGTTGGGTCTAAAATGACGAAAAAGCACCTTTCTGCCATCCTTGTTGCTTGTCAAGAAGGAGAGGGGGATGAGCGTTTCAGTCCCCAGGAAAATCCTTCTCTTTACAAAGCGTTAAAGGAAGCACGCGAGGGGATGATTCCTGAAAATTATTGCCAGCGCATCATTCAATTTGCCCGTCAAGGCTATACCAGTATAGATTTTTCAGAATATGACACGGATTGGGATTCAGAAGCCTATCGAACGGTCTCTGGGCAGAATTCGAATAACTCTGTTCGTGTAACAAATAAATTCCTTCATGCCGTTATGGAGAATAAAGAGTGGGACCTTCTGGGAAGGATAGATGGGCGTATTCAAAAGACGTTGCACGCACGGGACTTATGGGACCAAATTGGTCAAGCGGCATGGGCCTCAGCTGATCCAGGGCTTCAGTATGATACCACAATCAATGAGTGGCATACATGCCTTCAAAGTGGGCGTATTCGGGGGTCAAATCCGTGTTCTGAATATATGTTTTTAGATAATACGGCCTGTAACCTTGCCTCCCTTAACCTCGTTTCATTCATGAATCATCACGGCAAAAAGACAAATGCGGGGGAGCTGCATTTTGATGTGCCTTCTTATGAGCACGCCGTTCGTTTGTGGACGATGGCGCTTGAAATTTCTGTGATGATGGCCCAATACCCAACGAAAGAAGTTGCTCTTCTTTCTTATGAATTCAGGACGTTAGGGTTGGGATATGCCAACATCGGCGGACTCTTGATGGCGTCCGGTATTCCCTATGATAGTAAAGAAGGCAGGGCAATTGCGGGCGCTTTGTCTGCTCTCATGACAGGAGCCTCCTACGCCACATCCGCAGAAATGGCTTCTCAGCTGGGAGCTTTTAAACACTATAAGCTCAATGAAAAGGATATGTTGCGCGTGATGCGCAACCACCGTCGGGCGGTCTATGGCGAAAAAGAAGGCTATGAGGGGCTTGAGATTTCTCCTGTTCCTTTGGAAGGAAAAGATTGCCCTTGTCCAACTCTCCTTAAAGCTTGTCGCAAGGCTTGGGATCAAGCTTTAGAGCTGGGGGAAAAACATGGCTACCGTAACGCGCAAGCCACATGTATTGCTCCAACAGGGACCATTGGCTTGGTGATGGATTGTGATACCACGGGAATTGAGCCTGACTTTGCCATGGTGAAATTTAAAAAGCTGGCCGGTGGGGGGTACTTTAAAATTATCAATCGCCTTGTCCCTCAAGCGCTTCAAGTTTTGGGTTATACACAAAAACAAATAGAAGACATTATTCAGCATGCGATTGGGCATGGAACACTGGAAGGTGCTCCTGGAGTTAATTTTAAGGCCTTGCGATCAAAAGGATTTACGGATCGGGAAATTAACCTTTTGAAAGACAATTTGAAGTCCGCCTTTGATATTAAATTTGTTTTGAATCGGTGGACCTTAGGGGACGATTTTTGTAAAAATGTGCTCAAATTAACGGATGCTCAACTCAATGATATACGTTTTAATCTGTTATCCCATCTAGGCTTCACTCTAGAAGAAATTGATGCTGCCAATGCTTATTGTTGTGGGACCATGACCGTTGAAGGGGCGCCCCACTTGAAGAAAGAGCATTTAGCTGTTTTTGATTGTGCAAATCCCTGTGGTCGAACGGGGAAACGTTATCTCTCTATTGAAAGCCATATCCGGATGATGGCAGCTGTGCAGCCCTTTATTTCAGGAGCCATTTCTAAAACGATCAATATGCAAAATTCAGCAACGATTGAGGAATGCAAAGAAGCCTATCTTCTTTCCTGGCGACTCTGCCTTAAGGCGAATGCCCTTTACCGGGATGGATCGAAACTTTCCCAACCTTTAAACGCCTCTTTGTTGGGAGATGATGTATCTGAAACTCTTCATGAGATGCCCTCTTCCGAAAAAGCAAAGGTTGTGGCTGAAAAAATTGTAGAACGCGTTGTTGAGCGGTATCTCCATCGGGCTCAACGTCAGAAATTACCCAATCGCCGTAAGGGTTATACACAAAAGGCTGTTGTCGGAGGACACAAAGTTTACTTGCGGACTGGGGAGTATGATGACGGCAGTTTAGGAGAAATCTTCATTGACATGCATAAGGAAGGAGCGTCCTTCCGGAGTTTGATGCACAACTTTGCTATGGCGATTTCTATCGGCCTTCAATACGGCGTTCCTTTGGAAGAATTCGTGGATGCCTTTGTGTTTACACGCTTTGAACCCTCAGGGCTTGTTTCAGGCAACGATACGATTAAAATGGCCACTTCCATTCTTGATTATATTTTCCGTGAAGTTGCGATCTCTTATCTTGGTCGAACGGATCTTGCTCACGCGGAGCCGGTTGACTTGCGTCCTGACACCATTGGTCGGATTGATGCGGAAAAAGGGTCTCTCGTCAATAAAGACAAGAAAAATGGTGAGTTGCTAAATAGTTTGACAAGTAATGGTTATATTCGGAATAATATATTCGTTATGCCTCCAGCAAACCACGACCAAGATGCTTACTTGCTTCATGAAGCCGCCACAGGAACCGAAACGGCTAAGACCGCCGTCGGGTCAGCTATTATAACCGAAGTGGAAGAACGGCGTTTCCAAGCTCGCCTGAAAGGATATGCAGGGGATGCGTGTACGGACTGTGGAAACTTTACGCTTATCCGCAATGGCACCTGTTTGAAGTGCGATACATGTGGTTCAACGACCGGGTGTTCTTAGAGATAATTATTGTCACTCCCCCACACAGTGTCATCCTTGGCTAGAAAAGCTTTGCTCTTCGCAAGGCGAGAGCATTAGCCTTTCATGGCCGAGGATCTCTTCGGAAACAGGATCCTCGGGTCAAGAAGCGCTACGATTTTCCTGGAAAATCAAGCGCTTCTAGCCCAAGGATGACACCTGGTGGCGAGTAATTACAAAAAGAGAACATCTTTTTTTATCTTATCTACTTCCCTACCATAAATTAGAATTGCGCTCTTACACGACCTGTGAAATATAGAAGGTACCATTAACATTAAAGGAAGATCTCTCATGGAAAAGCAAAAAGCTCTCGAGGCCGCTTTAGGTCAGATTGAAAAAGCATTTGGAAAAGGATCTGTTATGCGCCTGGGGCAACGGGATACCGTGACAGGGGTAACTTCCATTTCCACAGGATCGCTTGGGCTTGATATTGCCCTTGGGGTCGGGGGGCTTCCAAAGGGACGTATTATTGAAATTTATGGGCCGGAAAGCTCAGGAAAAACAACTCTCGCTCTCCACGTCATTGCAGAAGCTCAAAAGACGGGAGGCACGTGCGCCTTTGTGGATGCAGAGCATGCGCTTGATCCGCAATATGCCCGTAAGCTGGGGGTTGATACAGACAATCTTATTATTTCCCAACCTGATGCAGGAGAGCAGGCTCTTGAAATTGCGGATACGCTTGTTCGCTCCGGAGCTATCGATGTACTGGTCATTGACAGCGTTGCAGCTCTTGTTCCTAAAGCTGAACTCGAAGGTGAAATGGGGGACTCTCACATGGGCCTTCAAGCGCGTTTGATGAGTCAAGCTTTGCGTAAGTTGACAGGATCCGTTTCAAAGACCAATTGCATGGTGATTTTTATCAACCAAATTCGCCAGAAAATAGGCATTATGTTTGGGAATCCAGAAACAACCACCGGCGGAAATGCATTGAAGTTTTATGCATCTATCCGTTTAGATATTCGCCGCATTGGCGCCCTTAAGGATCGAGATGAAGTCGTTGGAAACCAAACCCGTGTAAAGGTTGTCAAAAACAAGCTGGCCCCGCCCTTTAAGGTGGTTGAATTTGATATTATGTACGGAGAAGGGATCTCCAAAATGGGGGAACTGATTGATTTGGGCGTCAAAGCAAACTTCATCGAAAAATCTGGGTCTTGGTATTCCTATAATAATCAACGCATTGGCCAAGGCCGGGATAATACCCGCACCTATTTAAAAGAAAATCCCAAAATTGCTGATGAAATTGAAGCGGCCATTCGTGCCAATATAGGGGTTGTGAGTCAAGTTCTTGCACCTTCAGAGAATAGTGAGGATGCGGCGGCTTAGGGCCGCGCGCGGCCCCTCACCCACCACTCGCTTCGCGCGTGGCGACCTCACCCACAAGGGGGGAGGGTAAAGCAGCCAGTACTGAATCACCTCTCCCCTTGTGGGAAAGGTTGGGCAGCCGGCACTTAATCACCTCTCACCTTGTGGGAGAGGTCGCCCGAAGGGCGGGTGAGGGGCTACACAAGATTGGGCATAAGAAAGTAGAAACATGCAAACGACAGCAGATATAAGGTCATTTTTTTTAGAGTATTTTCAAAATAGAGGGCACACGGTTGTGGCCTCAAGCCCTCTTGTTCCCCTTAATGATCCGACCCTTTTGTTTACGGCAGCAGGCATGGTCCAATTTAAAAATGTATTTACCGAGCAAGAAACCTTGCCTTTTACACGCGCCGTGAGCTGTCAAAAATGCATCCGAGCCGGCGGTAAGCATAACGATCTTGAAAATGTCGGTCACACAGCGCGTCACCATACCTTTTTTGAAATGCTCGGAAACTTTTCCTTTGGGGATTATTTTAAGGATGAGGCAATTGAATTGGCTTGGACGCTTATCACCAAGGAATGGGGGATTCCTGCAGAGAAGCTGACCATTACGGTTTATATTGATGATGATGAAGCAGCAACCCTATGGCGGAAAATTTCAGGTCTGCCCTCTGAGAAAATCATCCGTATTGCAAGTAAGGACGAAAACTATTGGTCTATGGGCGATACGGGGCCCAGCGGGCCATGTTCGGAAATTTTCTATGATCATGGGGCCCACATTCCAGGAGGGCCTCCAGGAAGCCCTGAAGCTGAAGGAGACCGGTTTGTCGAAATCTGGAATCTGGTCTTTATGCAGAATGAACAATTGGGGCCGGATGAGATCATCCCGCTTCCCAAGCCTTCTGTGGATACGGGGATGGGGATTGAACGTCTTGCAGCCGTGCTCCAAGGTGTTCATGACAACTTTGATACAGATATTTTTAAAGCCCTTATTGAAGCTTCAGAAGAAATCACCAGAACAAAAGCTATTGGCCCTGAACGTGATTCCCATCGGGTGATTGCGGATCACTTACGGTCAAGTTGTTTTTTGATGGCCGATGGGGTTTTGCCCAGTAATGAAGGCCGTGGCTATGTGTTGCGCCGCATACTCCGTCGGGCCATGCGACATGTCCAACTCTTAGGGTATAAGGGGTCGCTCATGGCAAAATTGGTGCCAACCCTTGAAGAGAAAATGGGGCGTGCTTACCCAGAACTTGTCCGTGCAACGCCGCTCATTGTTGAAACCTTAAATCATGAGGAAGAGCGTTTCCGACAAACCCTAGAGAAAGGGCTTAAACTCCTATCCGAAGAGTCTCAAAAGGTGAAAGACTTGTTGCCGGGAGAAGTTGCCTTTAAGTTGTATGATACCTATGGATTCCCGCTTGATTTGACTCAAGATGTCCTGCGTGGCGAAGGGAAATCCGTTGACACAAAGGGGTTCCAACAAGCCATGGATCGGCAAAAGGCGGAAGCAAGAGCTGCTTGGGCAGGGTCTGGAGAGAGCAAAACCGATCGAATTTGGTTTGAGCTTCGTGACAAGTTGAATGCCACTGAATTCCTGGGTTATGAAACAACAGCTGCCGAAGGGGTGATTGAAGCACTTGTGAAAGATGAAAACTCAGTTAATCACGTAAAGACAGGTGATAGCGTTATTCTTCTGGTCAACCAAACTCCTTTTTATGGAGAATCGGGTGGCCAAATGGGTGATATTGGAGTCATTTCCTCAACCACGGGGAAAATAGTCATAGAAGATACCCATCGCAAACTGGGAGATTTGATCGTCCATTATGGTCGGGTCATTGAGGGTGAATTTAAGGTTGGAGAGGTTGTCCATTTAAGCGTAGATGCAGAGCGGCGCACGCTTTTACGCGCCAACCATTCAGCAACCCACCTACTTCACAGAGCCCTTCGCAAGCAACTAGGGGCCCATGTGACTCAAAAAGGATCCCTTGTGGCTCCTGATCGGCTGCGGTTTGATTTCAGTCACCCAAAGGCGCTGTCCGCTGAGGAGATTCAGATCATCGAACGGGAAGTGAATGATCAAATACGCCAAAATACCCCCGTCAGTGTGTGCCTTATGACACCAGAGGAAGCGACCAAAGGAGGAGCCCTTGCCCTTTTTGGAGAAAAATATGGCGATGAAGTTCGGGTCGTTTCTATGGGAGAAGATATTGAGGAGCCCTTTTCCGTTGAGCTCTGCGGTGGAACTCATGTCAGCCGGACAGGAGACATTGGATATTTTAAATTCATTTCAGAATCTGGGATTGCAGCCGGCATTCGTCGGATCGAAGCTTTGACCGGCCGTATGGCTGAAGATTTTGCCTCTAGCCAACAGAAACTGGTATTGAGTCTTGCAGACCAGCTTAAAATTACGCCCAGCGCTGTGGGTGAGAAAATCGACCAACTTTTAGATGAGCGCAAATCATTGGAACGTGAAGTCCAATCCCTTCGTCAACGGCTCGCCACATCTGGCGGGGGAGAAACCCAAAAGCCAGAGATGATTAATGGCGTAGCATTCTTTAAGCGCCACCTTAAGGATATTCCACCCCAAGACCTTAAATCCATCGTGGATCAGCTGCGAGATGAGTATAAATCAGGTGTATTCGCTGTTGTTAGTGAAAGCGAAGGAAAAGTTTCGCTTGTGATTGGCGTTAGCCCCGATCTTCTGTCCAAGTTTGATGCTGTTGATTTGATTCGAAAAGTTGTCC
>DATKTE010000357.1:0-3118 GCA_035531295.1 Alphaproteobacteria bacterium | reverse complement strand
GAAGATTTAAAAAGAAATTCCTAAGGGGTAACCATGAAGATATGTTTTTAAGAGCTATCAAAGACCCACCGAATTGGGGAGACCTTGAATTATGGTTACGAAATGGTGGGAATAAAACAATATTATCTTATCAAAAAAAATCAATCGGGACGGAGAAGACATCAGATTTATTTCCTCAATCCCACGTTGACTTTATTAAAAAAACAAAATTATATTACCAAACAAACAAATATATTTTTGTTCATGCCGGAGCCAGTCCTCTTATACCAATGAAAAATCACGACACCGATTGTCTTTTATGGGCCCGTGATGAATTTATTCTTGATGAAAGCACATGGCCAAAAAAAGTAATCTTCGGCCATACCCCTCACAAGAAACCCTTACTTATGGATAATAAAATTGGCATTGATACCGGTGCGGTTTTTAATGGCAAGTTGACCTGCATCGAATTGCCATCTGAAAAAATCTATCAAACGAGATAATCACTATGGCTGGTGGTGCTAAGTATCAGGTCCGTAAAAAAATTTTCATGGAACGTGCCGGCAAGTGCGAACGCTGTGGGCGGACTCTTTATTTGCATGGCAACGAGAAGAATATAAAAAAGAAAAGAAAGGCTTTCTTTCATCACAAGATTTTTAAATCCAATGGAGGGAACAATCATCCTGACAATCTGTTATTAACTTGTTGGCCATGCGAAGTAAAGTTTCACGTTGCATATGAAAAAGAAAAAAGAAGAAAAGAAAAAAGGAGATTAAAGAATGGTTGACTTTTTCAAACTGCTAACACCAAAAAGGCAAGAGGAAATCGCGGCAGGCAATGAATTCTATGCCGAGCGGCTAGAGATGTTTAAGGCACTGGATACCAAGAATCTCATTACAAGTACTAAGTATTATGTCTCGCAAATGGATACTCCACGGAAATATAAGCCGGGAGTTCCGGTTTACGATGCAACCTTCTGGCATATCATTCTACCCGAACTATTAAGGAGACTGGAAGATGACTGAAGACAGAACTAAAATGCCGTGGGGTAAATTTAAAGACAAATACATTGACGAGATTCCTTCCAGCTATCTAAAGTACGTTGCTGAGAATTGGAAAGAAGATACCGAATGGAAAACAGAAATTATTATGGAGTGTGATGAGGAGTGGACGTATCGAGAAAAATATAACTGCCATATTGATGACTAAATGAAAATATATTATGCTGGATCATTAAGGCCGGTTAGAGAAAGATGGTTTTTTAAAAACCAAAATGAACCAAGGCTGGTTTCTTATTATGAGTACAGTGATGGCTTTAAATCCTCTTGGAAGGAATTGAAAAAAATAATGAAAGAAAAACTAAATGAAAAATAACGAGTACGCGCATCTGCATTTACATACAGAGTTCTCAGCCCTTGATGGGTTCGGATCAGCTTCAGCGTATGCAAAAGAAGCCGCCGACTTAGGATTTGAGTACTTAGCTATTACTGACCATGGAAACGTCGATGGAACGATTGACTTTCAAAAACAATGCTTAGAAAATAATATCAACCCAATCATAGGATGTGAGCTGTATGTAGTCCAAGATATGAACCGCAAAGAAAAGGGTGATAAGCGTGGTCACCTGACCGTCCTTATAGAAGACATGGCCGGGTGGAGAACTCTTTGTAAATGGCTTACTACGGCGAATATAGATGGGTTCTACCATAGGCCACGATGTGACTTCCAGCAGATCCTCGAAGCCGATTTAAATGGATTAGTTTTTATGACGGCCTGTGCGGGATCAGTAATTACTTTACCGAGAGGAGAGGAGTTCATCAGAGCCCTGCATAAAAAGTCTGACGGAAATGTTTACATAGAGATAATGCCCCATGACATCCCTGCCCAGAAAAAACTTCACGACTTGATCATGGATAAGTATAGTGACCTGCAACCTATTGCTACAAACGATTGCCATTATGTTTTAGAGGAGGATTGGGAGGCTCAAGAAGTATTGCTGGCTATCCAATCAAACAAGACTTGGAACGATCCGAAGAGATGGAGCTTTGGTTTTAAAGGACTGCACCTCAGGACAGCTGATGAAATGTTAGTTGCCTTCAGCAAACAGGCTCAGCTTCCAAGAAAAATGATCCACGAAGCAATGGAGAATGCTTCTATCTTGGCCCAGCGATGTGGTAATTTTAAAATAGAAAAGCAAGATATATCATTACCGGAGTTGCCATACGAAGTTAATACTATCGATGGCCAGCCCATAAGTGAATTTACTCTTTTAGAAGATCTTTGTTTTGCAGGCATGACAAAGTTTGGTCTGGATGACATTCCGGAATATGAAATCCGGCTTAACGATGAGCTGGATTTGATATTCGACAAGAAGTTTGAAAGGTATTTTTTGTTGGTGTTAGATTTTATTCAGCATTGTAGAACGCAGGGCTGGGGTATCGGGCCGGGTCGTGGTTCCGTAGGCGGATCATTAATGGCTCACCTGATAGGGATTACAGAAGGAGTTGATCCCATAAAATACAACTTGAAATTTAGTCGGTTTCTTTCCGAGAACAGGGTTGATTGGCCGGACGTTGACATTGATGTTGAAAAAAGATATCGCCAACAAGCAGTAGATTATTTGTATGAAACGTATGGCAATGAAAGAACCTGTGGCATATCAACCGACATGCGGTTAAAAGGAAAGGCTATCATCCGTGACTTAGGGAGAGTCTTTGAGTTACCATCGTCCGATGTTTCATCAATGGCATTTTCTATTTGGGACAAACGAGAGGTGGATGGGTCAACCATTAAAGCCGCCATTGAAAATTCAGACGATGCGAAGTCATTCCAAGATAGGTACCCCCATGTAATAGAGTTGGCATTGAAGCTTGAAGGACAACTGAGAGGGTTCGGCAGACATGCAGCAGGTATAGTTATATCTGGTGATGATCTGACAAGTGGATCAAGATGCGTCCTTGCCAAAAGGGGTAACAATATAGCCGCAAACTGGAACATGGAGAACGCCGAGTTCTGTGGATTGATGAAGCTTGATGTTCTTGGGCTTGCTACCATCTCAGTTCTCAAAGAAGCAGAAGAGTTAATCAACCAAAGAGAATGCACGGACTTTTACTATCATCCAGAAAGTGAATGTTATTTA
>DATKTE010000356.1:0-2603 GCA_035531295.1 Alphaproteobacteria bacterium | reverse complement strand
CCTTTATAAACTCCATCAACTATTCCGAATATATAATTGCCCCTTTGCTTTGGATACATAGCAGCTAATTCCCATCCTATTTCATTTAGCCTTGCTCGTTTCTCAAGTTCTGTCATTATTCCTAAACCAAAAACGCTCAATTATTCCATCCTTAACTTTTTCAATTTGTAAACTTCCGGGGAATATCTCTTGCTCCCCCGTAAAGGCTAAATCTGTTTCCATACTGCTTTCATTATATTCAAAGAGTTTTCCATCTACAAAGAGTATCATTGCTTTATGTTCGGGTATAAGAGCAACAAAATGATGCCATTCGCCCTTATCATCTGGATACGTAGCAGATACCTTATCAGTGACTATAAATGCTTCATAAACAATATAATTCATAGATGTTCTATCATAGTCATTTGTAATATTAAATAAATCGCCTACCCTTAGAGGTTGTTCTGTTTCAAATTCCACATAAGAACGTGGTAATGGTATATCTGAATTTTCTATTTCGTCTATAGGCAAATAAACATATTTCATTTCATCTTGAAATGTTCTAATATTTATAAGGGGTTTTTCATTTCGAGGCTTAATTCGATTATAAAGCAAGAAGGCTATTTCATCGGCTTTTATAGCAGTAATTTTGTATCTAAGATATGTTTGCTCAATACGAATTTCATTATCAGGTAATTTTTTGCCAACAAAAATACGAATAGTTTCTACTTTCCCATCAAGCAGCGATGTACTATCAATTTTTTCAGTATTTACTATTCCACCCGTATAGTAAGGTCTAATGTTTGGATGCGTAAGCGCCTTTGGTTCGGCTTTCAGCAAAGCTACTGGAGCTGCTACTGCGATGCCTATCATCTTCATAAAGTCTCTGCGTTTTAGGTTGTATACCATCTACATTCACCTATAATTTCCATAGATATTTCAGCAAGGACAAACTCCTGCTGCCATTGTAGTGTGGAATAATCTGCCTGATACGCTCTTACGATACCAACAAAATCACTAAAATTTGAATCTCGAAAATCTACTATCCAATTTTCCTCTGTTTTGTTCTCAAAAGCTCTTGTCAATCTCCTTGTTTCATTGATGGTCATTTCTAATTCAAAATCTATTATTTTTCTTGTTTGTTTCGGAATCCTTATAATTAAACCATCTTGCCTCTCAAAAGAATCGTAACTACAATTTTCAGAAATAGAAAATGATTCTAATCTTCCTACTCGTCCAATTGTCTTGCCGGATAAAATGCACTGATGGCCATAAGACAGCGTGCCTTGTATATGTTCATTAGGAAGAGTGGAATCTGTAGATGTTTGCGAAACTTTCTTTGCAATCCCATCTTCCTTTTTCTCTCCTATCTTTTGACCTAATGCTTTCTCTGTTTTGGGACAGACTATACCAAAAATGCCCGCCAGTGTCGCCTTCAATGTTTCTCTTCGTGTTAAATCCATCATTGCCTACAATCTACAAAAAGTCTTTACGTTAAACTATATCCTTATTTCCAAGTTGTCAAGTATTAAATTATATTATGCTCCTGTTTGTTTCGCTAACCATTTCTGAGCCGAGGTCTGTTTCTCCGTCTGCTGTTGCGGAACATTGATGCCTGTCCTGCCCGTAGGTGTCATCCCAAACTCCGCCGCAAATTTGACCATATCCCTCAATGCCGTCCTGTATATCCCCAAAGCCGGATATTGTACGAAATTGCCATTGACAGTCTCTTGAATGAGTTTCATCTTGCCAGTCTCTTGGTTCTGGCATATTTCCAATGCCTCGCACATTAACCCATACGCCAAGCAATACGCACCCAAAGCAGTATCATCAATCAAAGTCAAAGTACCCTGGTCATAGAGTAATTGGGCTTTGCGATACCATTCTTCCAATGCCTTGCCCTGTAAAAACTCTGGCGGTTTCGGCATCCCCAGCTTCGGCTTCGGTTCGTTCTTCGCCCTATCTTTTGCCCGTGGGCTTCCCCGCTGTTCTAATATATGAGTCAGTGTTCTCTTCGGTCCGCGCTTGCCCATTATTTCCTCTTGCCGCCCTTGCCTTTGCACTTTTCATATCTCATTTTTCTACCACCTTAATAATTACGCCCTGCTTTACAAGTTGTTCAAACCTGTGCTGTTCAATGTTATTCTGGGCAATCTCCGAAAGGTATCGGTCTTTTGTAAATTCAATCAATTTAGTTGTCCTTTCTTTCTTATGCTTGCCCATCTTATGGCCTTAATTCCTGCTTTCTTATGCCCCACCACTTCCAAGAATCCCAATGCCAACGTTTTAATAGACAGTGATTGCCATATTGCAACTTCATATTCCTGTCCTCAACACAAGCATCCCATCGGTGCTTTCTCATAGCCTCATAAGCTCCTTTAAGAGTCCTGTGAAGGCTGATAGTTGCTGCCGCGCTTTCGCAAGTACATGAATTATATAAAAACTCATATATTATCATTTCGTCCATCCTACGGCCTCGTAACTTCTCGAAAATCCGACAAAATGAAATCCACATTAGATAAACCAGTAAAATCAAAATCTTCAATTACCTTTTTGGGTATGTTCAATTTCATCCCGTTTTCAAAAATCTCTAAGTCTTCCAAAGGAACTCGATTTATCTTCGA
>DATKTE010000355.1:0-3097 GCA_035531295.1 Alphaproteobacteria bacterium | reverse complement strand
TAGTTACCGCAGGGCTCGTCAATACCCTGATAGCTTCATCAATGTTATCGGTTGTTACAATCATTCATAATCCATTTGTTATTCGTCATTGTATATTTCAACAAATCGAAAAGCTGACAACCAGCCTTCGAGATACCCTACAATTTTTTGGTGCTCGTGGAAGTTGTTTCGGCCAAGTAGATGTTCTAGCGTGTGCAAACATTGCTCGACTTCCTTTTGATATTCATGAAGCGGTTTTCTGGCTGGTTGTTGCATTCTTACCCCCTAAGCAGGTTCATTAATGGTTACCCTTTGAACGCTCTCGCTACATACTCCGAATATGCCGGCGGTATAGCTTGAGCCAATTCTTTTTGTCCTAACCAATCAATGTCCATAGCTTTCTGAGCAATCTCTACTCCTGAGAAATGACCCACCGGATTGATAAACTCATCTATCTTTGGCGGCCTACCCATTTTACATACTTTATTTTTATGGTCTGGGTGGCTTGGTTGTTTGATCGGTTTTGACGTTTCAATAAACCTGTGACGATATAGCCTTAGACCAAACATCGCACCGCATAACATAATTGGATCAATTAATGGCGAGCCGCCTACATTTTCTATCGCCCAATTTCCACCCCATCGCTTTAGCCGTTTTCTTAATGGGGTTATTTGATCTGGCCAATTATCAGAAGTGCCGGCAGTTTTTGTCGCGCTAGAAAATTTCTTGCAAACCGGACTTGCCCAAACAAAATCAAATCCTTTTAAGGGGTATTTCAGGGCATCGGCTTTTATAAACTCAAATGGGTATTTTGGCTGGTCGAAAATATCGACACCGACAACATCAAAACCAGCTTGATGCAAGCCCATACTTGCCCCTCCACCGCCGCAAAATAAATCTAACGCTCTCATAAAACTTTCAAAAAAACGAAATACCTATAAGGTTCTAACCCACATTCGCATGATCCAACTTCTCAACATACTCAGCCATAGCCTCCCGCATGTGATAGCTTTCGCTTTTCCCCTCGCTCTTGGCAATCTTCAAGATCTTGGTTCTCAGCCATGTTGGGATTCGTGCAGTAACAGGAGTCATATCGGTATAAGCGTGTAGTGGCTTTCTTTTAGACATGGGAATTTCCTTATATAAATGTAGTTGACGATGTATTATACCAACCTACATATATAGTAAATACTTTTTTCTATCAAAATTGTTCACGGGGCAAGCCCAAAGATCGCAGTATTTTCAGCATGTCAACATAAAAAATATCTATTTACATCGGGTAGGAAAATGGGAAACAATCCCATACATGATTTCATTGTTTTGAAATGGATAAAAAGATCCCCCGATGTTCCCTGGTAAGAAAAATCGGAGGTCTTTATTTGTAGAAATTATTGGAGAAAATTGTGGCGAAACCTTCTCTTGCGGCTAGGTGCGAATCTATTGTCTCAATCGTTAACAGTTCCAGCAAGTCTAAAATAGTCTTTCCCAGAATATATCATGTTGAAGAGGACGAAGATGGTTCGAGGCTTTTGTTGTTTGAGAAGAACAATGACGAGGTAGTCCGGTACGCCTCTAAACAGGCTCTTGTCAGTGACATCTTGTCATTGCAAGAAAACGCCAAAGGATTCGATTTCACACACTCGCAAGCCAAAGATGTTGCCAACTATGTGGTAGCCAGAAAATCCCCGCTAAAAGAAAAACCAGAAATGTTGAAATTCAAATCCGAGACTGGTCTGTGTTTCAATAGGGTTCCGTTTGATCCTGATTTCGATGACACAAAATGTCAGCTATTTTTAGAGATGTTATCGCGCACAAGCAACGGTCATGCTCTTGCGGCGTTTGTCGGATCACTCTTAGTTCCTCACAGTGATAAGGAGCAGTATATCTGGCTCTATGGTGATGGAATGAACGGGAAAGGGACTTTAATAAGATTCCTCATGAAAGTTTTGGGCAATTGTTATGCTAGCGAAGAGGTGCCAGAGAAGGGCCAACGGTTTTGGACCCATGGTCTTTTAGGTAAAAGACTCGTAGCTTTCACTGACTGCAAATCTACAGAATTTCAATCCGAGGGTAGATTTCGCGCCTTAACGGGAAACGATGCTATCCGAATCGAGGCTAAAAATGGTGGCGTATATAATAAGACCCTAGACGCCAAATTTATGTTTTTGTCAAACGAGATGCCAATCCTAGAGGACAACAAAGCAGACCTGCGCCGCGCTATTTTCTGTGAGATTGGTCCAATTAAGGAAGTGACAAAAGGCTATGAGGAGATGCTTTGGCAGGAAGCACCATACATAATCGGGCACTGTATTACTGCCTATTCAAAGTACAGCCCTGGAAAAATTCCAGTAGACGAAACCTCGTTCGACGATGTCATGGCAGTCGATGCTGACTCTATGCAAGCCATCTTTGATCGAAATTTCTACTTTGTTGATGGCCAACAAAATGACCATGCAATGAAATTTACTGGCTCAGAACTTAGACAAAAGAACGAGAAAACCATGAAATTTTTGACTGGCTCAGAGCTGCAACATGTGCTCATTTATGGGGCAATGATGAAAAGAAAGACAGAGAGATCCAAGTTTTTGAGCTTTCTACGCAAAAAATACTCGTGTAAATCCAAGACGTTCCGGTGGAAAAATCAGGTTTTGAGAGGGTATATTGGGTTGGCGTCAAAACAGTTTGTTTTCGACAGAACTGGCAATAATTTCAATAAGGTATTTCGAGTTTTGTCGAATGAGGAGAATGCTGATGTTCAATAATAGAACAAAATGTAACTGTTACTGTAACAGAACAAAAATCAATGATATTAACCTTGTAACACGTAACACCTATTTTACACACACACAGAAATAATATGTATAAAAAGATATATGAAGTAGGAAAAGTGTTTCAGCTGTTACGTGTTACAAACTGGATTTGGTGAGAGGGTCGAATAGATGGAAAATCGAAGTTTAGTCGAGTCGAATTTGGATGGGTTGATTGGGGCCAGGAATAGTTTCCTATTGGCGCTTAAAGATTGTACAGACATTATACCCAAGGATTCACTTGCTCGGATGAAGGGTGTCCTGTTGACGATTGATTCTGTTATTGGGTCTATTGGGAAACGTTGTGAGAG
>DATKTE010000354.1:0-2127 GCA_035531295.1 Alphaproteobacteria bacterium | reverse complement strand
CTGACGTGATGAATGTGTCAAAAATAAATAGGCCACCCCTAATTATTTTTGACACATTCATCACGTCAGCATCCTCAAAATACATCGGGTCAATTACCGTGAGTCTTTATGCGCGCATTGCCATAATCCCACCAGAGTATCATGTGCTCCGCCTCCCGAGCCCCGCTCTGGATTTGAATGTAGAGATATCAGGGGTCGTTGACTGCAATGATAGGTGCTCTCATGCATCCTTTGAATAGCGAGAAACGGAGTTTATTTATACTCCTATTTTTAAGATGGTTGAGGAACATAAGTTTAGATATCAACTAATAGAGGGAATTCCATGTGGGAGTTGATAATAAGCGTATTTATCGTGTTGCATGGCCTGGTTCATTTGTTTTACTTTGGACAGAGCCTGAGGTTCTTTGAGCTTCAACCCGGGATGGTTTGGCCTGATGGATCATGGGCATTCTCAAAGCTTCTTGGAAATGAAGCAACACGATTGCTGGCGGGAACTTCTTGCGTATTGGCTACCATTGGTTTCGTGACTGGCGGTATAGGACTGCTCATGAGGCAGGCTTGGGGGAGCCAGGTAGTCGTGGGTTCGGCTGCATTTTCTACAGTTATCTTCATTCTTTTCTGGGATGGAGAAATGCAGAAGCTGGCTGATAAGGGGGGAATTGGCATTCTTATCAACATGGCGATTCTGATTGTAGTGCTACGGTGGCCCTCAAGTTTATAGTAACATTACTTAGTAATACTGGCTGATCAGACATAGGTCAAATAATAGAGGATAAAATCCGGGATTTGTGGGAGAAAGTGAAATTATGAAACAAGTGAAAGATTTTTCGTCTGCCAAAAAGGCAAATAAATGGTTAAAAGAAAATCAGGACAAAGAGATAATTGACATTACATTCAGTGCTTGGCGTTTTGCAATAATCTATGAAGATTAAATGCACACAATCATTTTTGGATAATAATCTATGAAATCGAAAGATGTAAAAAGAAGAATCAAGGTTCGTAATCTGACCATTTTTACTATCGTAGTGCTTCTCAGTGGTTGGATTGGCCAGGCATTGAATGTCCTTATGGATACCTCAACCGAAGAAGGTCTTGGTATGCTTTTATGGCTTGTTGCTCCACTACTTGCTACCTTATGCCTCAGAGCTTTTGCAGGAGACGGCTGGTACGACACAGGAATTAAGCCCTTATTCCGGGGTAATGTTAAGTGGTATGTACTGTCTCTTTTTGTCTTTCCCGTATTAACCTTATCAAATATTGTCATAGGAAACATTTTCGGTTGGATCACATTCTCGGGCTTCAATGTTTCTCAGTTTCTGCAGATATTTGCTTTGGCACTCATACCAAACTTTTTAAAAAACATTCCTGAAGAGTTTGTTTGGCGAGGATATCTCACACCAAAACTTGCATCACTTAAAATAAATGACTTTTCCCTCTATTTGATTGTAGGCTCAATCTGGGGAGCATGGCACATTCCTTATTACCTGTATTTTGTTGATAGCGAAACAATGAAAGGCTATACATCTGTAAGTATTGAGGTGTTTACCACAATTAGCATTGTAGCTATTATCGCATGGACAATAGTATTTGTAGAAATATGGTTTTTAACCAAATCTATTTGGCCAGCTGTATTGATGCATATGGTCGAAGATGCATTTATTACTTCACTGCTGTTGGATAGTTCCTTTCAAATATCCGGAGGAAAAGACCTTTTAATTCATCCAGTTGTGGGAATTATTAGCATTATGCTTTTTACAGTAGTTGGATTATCCTTAAGGAGAATCAGATTGAAAACACAAGCATAACAATGGCAATAATATGAAATTCAAATATTTATGTTGGTTCAAATGGACGGTAAAAAAGCCAGCATAATTCCTCAATGTGCCGATTTTAGCCCATAACAGAAATCTAAAACACCTATTAATCCTTAACCATCAAGAGGATTCTCGAAACAAGCTTCTTGTCAAGAGATTTTAAAAATTTTACTGCTTGTTTTGAATATTTAATGTGAAACATTATATTCCCAATTCTTTTTTGAGATCCTCATGAGAAGTAAGTATTACAGAATCTTTTTCTTTCCTGTATTCCTGTAATGAAAGATAATCCTCTTCTGTTAAAATAGAATCA
>DATKTE010000353.1:0-4077 GCA_035531295.1 Alphaproteobacteria bacterium | reverse complement strand
CGAAGCTCTGACATTCTTGCGATATCAGCAGATTTTACACCAAACACCTCTTCTTTGACAATTTCAGCATAAGGCATTGGGATAGGCTCTAAATACCTTTTGGTAATAACAACCTTTTCTCTGTCTGTTAATGTTTTAGAGAGTGCTTTTTCCAAATCCTCATTCGCAAATGTAGAAAAAATGCCCTCTTCATAATCCTTGGGGTCTTTAATTTCAAACTTAAATGCGGCGGCTTGGGTGTCTGTTTCTATAGGCTTATCCAAATATACATAAGCTTTATCATTCATGGCATTTAATATTGTTAAGGCTCTGGATTTTTCCTTGGTCATATCAGTAAAGTCAATATGGCCCTTTCCTTCTTTTAATAAATTAGAGACTGTTTGACGATTGTACCTTGATACCGATACGGCACAGTCATCCTCTCTAATCATTTGCATACTTCTCTTAATCCAGAAGGATGCATACGTTGAAAACCTAAAACCCTTACGATAACTAAACTTCTCTAAGGCATGTATTAAACCTTCCATACCGGCTTGAAAAAGATCATCAACAGGAACGCTGGCAGTGGGTGCAAACTTTTGAGCCAGATATGCAACTAGCTTGGTGTTAATAGTTAAAATCTCTTCCCTTAATTCTTCCTTTCTTTTTCCATTACGATATTTCTTATATCTCTTAACGAGCTCAAAAATCTCTTTTCCACTTGGAGTTTTTTGTCGTAGAACCTTCTTAAGTTCTGGTGAAAAATTTGAGTTTGCCATATCGTATCCTTTCTAAATTGTGGGAATGTGGGGATTCGAACCCCAGGTCGCTATCGCGAATATTCACCGGAACCCCTCAAGAATTACCAAGAATGGGTAAGTAGGAGTTGAACCTACCTTCCTAACCAATACATCCCCCTTAAACTGGTGCGGTTGAGAGGACTTGAACCTCCACTGGATTGCTCCAACAGCCTCCTTAGGGCTGCGCGTCTGCCATTTCGCCACAACCGCATTAACTCAACAGGGTAGTCAATTCTCTTTCTGCTCTTTCCCTATTGCTTCTTAATCTTGTATCTTCTGCTGCAATATACTCTTGCAGCTTTTTATTTAATTTATCTTCTTGATCACTGGTTAATCTAGTGCAACGCAACAGATTTTCCCATTTAAAATAAGACTTTTTAGAAAATCTCACTTCGTCTACAAAGGTTTCGGCTTCCCAAACATGACAGTTTCCACCTTCTTTTTTCTCAATGAGCTTTATACAGATAAGATATTCGTTTGCATCAAATCCTGTATACCACCTATCTATACCATAATACTTTGGGTCTGACTTGTCAAGCTCTATTGTTGGCTCTTTTGCAACAAATTTATTCTTGAAATTCTTTAACCACTTCATCCTGTTTGCAGCCATTCTTTCTCCAATAAAAAGGTTGGCAGACCCAGCACGGATCAATAAAATAAAAGTTTGGCAGAAGAGGGTTAATGTATGATGTTTAAAGCCTGAGGGTTCAAAAATTGACCTTTAAGTTTTAAAATATCATCAACATCAAAGCAAGTATAATCCGTTCAAGGATTGATCGAACGCTAAATTAATAGCGTAAGAAGCCTTATTCTACCCTATGTCACTCGCGCTGGGCCTACCATACACTCAGTTAGGTATTTCTACCTTCTGAGCATGGTTGATTGCATTAATTTCGTCCTGGAGTTTTTCCAGTTCGTCAGTTAAATCCTCAACCAATTTCTCTTTCGCATCCTCAGTGATAAAGGCTTTCCATTCCACAATGGTTACTTTATCAGTGCGGTAATTCTCTACTTCTTCTTTGCCTTCGCGACAATGGAGGCCGGCAATGGTGGAAATCTTATCCTTAATCTCAGACATTCGGTAAACCCTTTCGGTTACTCCATGCTGAGCATTTGCCAAAGCAATTGCAGTCTTTACCTTTACCAAGTCTGCTGAATGCTTTTCGTATTCTGCCTTTAGCTCTTCGGCTTTAAACCGCTGAACCTGATCCTCTCTGTAGGAATTATGCTGCAAGAAAAGGTTTTTTGCCTTATTAACCTTTCCTGCCAAGCGATTCTTTATATTCAATGCCTTACTTAACGATACCTGTGCCATTTATTACTCCTTAGTGTGTGAAATTCATTTTTTTAATCTGGAGGAAGGAGAGGGATTCGAACCCTCGGTAGAGTTGCCCCTACACCCGCTTTCCAGGCGAGTGCCTTAAACCACTCAGCCATCCTTCCTAATCTACAAAACTTATTAATTTTTCTTTATTTATCCAAAAATTAGGAAAATTTGGATTATTTCTATTTAAATGCTTTATTATTGCTTCTTTTTCGCATAAACACTGAATATTATATCTCCACTCTCCATCCGACTTCATGAGGATATAATTCTCAATATTAATATGTCCTGTAAAGCCTCCCTTATCATCAAAGGTAGGAAGCTCATATGTAGATAATAATAATGCCTCTTCGTTTACTCTATCGTCAAATAAAATCTTAATTGACTTTTCATACTTACTTGCTGGATAATCAGGGTGAGTATAAAATGTATCTATAAACTTCCCTGCTTCTATTATTGGATCAACTCCTGGCAATTGTCTCTCTGGATATTTGGTCTGTTGCTCTTTTTCCTGAGAGCCACCAACCATTGTTCCTAAAAGAAACCAGCCAAAATCGGCATGAATAGGAACTGTTAAAAACAAAAGAGCAATTATTAATATTCTCACTTATAAGTCCTTCTTGGTCTAAGCCTTATGTCGGCTCCGCAATGAACACATAATTCATTTTTCTTTCCACATGGCAAACACATCATATCTGTGCAAGTGCTACCATATGTTTGCTCTTCCTCGCAAATGCCACAAGGCCTATCGGTAATTGCCTGTCCACCCATTTTTCCACGAATATAAAAGCAAGTCTTACACTCACACTTTTCCAGACGCTCTTTCTTCTTGGTATCATTTAGCCAGTTTATTGCTGACTTAAGTGAATCATTGCCTATACGCGAAGCCATATCTGTAGCCGACTGAACGGAATAGGTATCAATTTTTGACTTTCCTTGTTTCATACTATCCTTAAAAAATGGTGGGCGCGATAGGACTCGAACCTATGAATCCCCGAAGAGAGGGAGGGTTACAGCCTCCAGCAATTGCCACTATGCGACACGCCCTTAAAAGTACGCTGAATGAGAAACAGCAAAAACCATTCAGTTATCAAAACATCAAATCAAGGTGACGCTGTTCTTCTTCCCTTTTACTGACAGACATCTTGAGCGTACATATTATTAACTTTTACAAATCCGGTGTTACTTCTTTAGCCTTTTCACAAAGAATCTTAATGGTCTTATTATATTCTGCGGACGAATGTTTTAACCATTCCATCGGATCTTCATGCCCTGTTCCAAAACTAATATGATCCATAGGGCCATAGCAAGAACAATGACTTAAGCTTGCTAAGTACCACTTGCCGTCCTTGTATAAAAGGGCATCTCCTCCGCCTTCATAGCACCCTTGCTCATAGTGGTAAACAATCTTAGTAACACCTATTGCAATTACTTTTTCAAATTCATAGTCTGAAAGGGAGCTTTGTTCGCACCAGGAGTTGTTAACCTTTAATTCCACATCAAAGACTTCAATCTCTTTGCCTTTTATTACTCTCTTATAACGATCCCATGCGGCCTTGAGTTTATTATTAGGCTTAGGTGGATTCTGGAGATGTTTAATAAATAAATCTCTATCTTCGTTACTTAAGACTAATGCTTTTTCTTTTAATTCATTTAACAACTCGCTCATTTCTTCATTCCTTTCTTTTTATTGGTCGGGGTTGTAGGAATCGAACCTACCCGATGCCCTGCTCCCAAAGCAGGTGGCCCTCCTTGAGCCCGAACCCCGTAATTCTTATTTTTTCTTACTTTTATTCTTTCTCTTATTTAACTTTCTTTTCAATGCTGTTTGTCTATGCGTCATTTTGTCCTCCTTAAAAGTTGAAATGGGGGCAGGGCGCTAATCCTGCTATGACTTGCCAATGCTTGTGAGCAATGGTTTTCCAAAGGTAAGTCGGACCCAGTTGTGTGTCTCCAAGGCATATACGAGAACTA
>DATKTE010000352.1:0-3872 GCA_035531295.1 Alphaproteobacteria bacterium | reverse complement strand
TAATTTGTTAATATGATCTTTCAGTTTAACTGGGTTTTGTGATGGGTTGACTCGGGCAAGCAAAACGGCTCCTAAAAAATAATCCCTTCCTTTTTTTACGTTGAGTCATCATACTGGATTTCATGAATAATATCCGATCCGACCTTGAGTCCCTCACTCCAAAAGTTGTGGCTTTAGCCGAAGAAGCTGGCCAGCTTATCTCTCGAATTTATGAAGAAGAGGTTGAAATTTTTACCAAAGAAGACGGCTCTCCTGTCACCCGAGCCGATCATCAAAGTCATCATTTGCTTAAACGAGGACTTGAGAAATTAACGCCTCATATCCCCGTGATTTCTGAGGAAGATGAAGAATCTTGGGCAATTAAAAGCCCCATCTATTGGCTCGTCGATCCACTAGACGGAACGAAAGGCTTTATTCAGAAATCTGGAGAGTTCTGCATTAATATTGCTTTAATGGAAGAAAATTGTCCTATCTTTGGTCTGATTCACATACCCCTTACCCAGGAAACTTTTTATGGATATGGAAAGAAGGCCTGGCAATCTTTAAATGGAAAAATAATCCCCATTCAGACGCGTTCCCGTCCACACCAAGGGATGACACTCCTCTTAGGGGGATATGGTAAAAAATCTACAGAACTTGCAGATTTTTTCTTAAAATCCTATCCCATCAAGGAGACTAAGCGGATTCGCAGTGCCATAAAATTTTGCCATATTGCATCTGGCCGCGCGGATCTCTATTTAAGATTTGAGCCCTGCAGTGAATGGGATACAGCTGCTGGACAAATCCTTGTAGAGGCCGCAGGCGGCATCATGACGAATCTTGATGGCACGTCGTTTATCTACGGCAAGCCCGGGCTCATAAATGAAGCATTTGTTGTATTTGGAATCGCACCGTGATTGTTAAAACTTGTTCTGAACATCTTGAAGAAGCTATACGTATCTTATCTCAGGGTGATCTCATTGGTCTTCCCACAGAAACTGTCTATGGCTTAGCAGCGGATGCAACTCAAGAGTTAGCCGTTGCAAAAATTTTTCAGCTCAAAAACCGTCCAACCTTCAACCCCTTGATTATTCACGGGCACTCAAATGACTGTTTTAAAGAACATGTGATTTGGAATGAAGAAGCTGAAGCACTTGCGAGAACCTTCTGGCCAGGCCCGTTAACATTGGTATTGCCCCGCCTTCCCTCCTCTTCCCTTTCTCTGCTTGCAAGCGCAGGATTGGATTCCCTCGCCGTTCGGATCCCTAGGCACCCTTTAGCGCTAAATCTTTTGCAAGAATTTGGAAGACCTCTAGCAGCTCCAAGTGCAAACCCTTCAGGAAAAACAAGCCCCACTCAAGCAATTCATGTGGAGGAGGATTTTCCCAATTTGTTTATTCTTGATGGAGGTGATACAACCGTGGGGCTTGAATCCACAATCATTGATTTAACAGGCCCTTTCCCACACCTGCTCAGGCCGGGAGGAATTTCTCAAGAAGAGATAGAATCTGTAATTGGTCCCTTAAAGGCCACTCTTCAAGAATCTATCAAAGCCCCAGGAATGATGAAAAGTCATTACGCGCCAACCCTTCCGCTTCACCTTAATGTAACAGCCCCAGCAGAAGGTGAAGCCTACCTTGCTTTCGGTCCCACAAGCCATAAAGGGGAACATGTTTTAAATCTGAGCGAAGATGGAAATTTAACCGAAGCTGCCGCTAATCTTTTCAAGATGATGCGGATTCTGGATCGTACAAATTTCCACAGGATGAGTGTTGCTCCTATTCCCCTAAGGGGGCTAGGGATTGCCTTGAATGATCGACTTCAGCGTGCAGCTGCGCCTCGCGGGCCTTTAGGAAAAGAATGATCATGCCTACGGTTAATGTCACCAATGATAACCAATAATTTCTCCAAGCATTATGGGTAATGACCGCTTCAACAAATCCAAAGGTAAGAGTTGCATTACAAACAGCAACCGATAGACGGTCCTTGACATTTTTTCCAACAAGCCAAAAGAGAGCCGCGAAGAAAAGAGCGTATAAAACCCCACCAGGAATTCCTAATTCGACATAGGCTTGAATGCCATTGTTGTGGGGGTGAAAAGTATTTTCATATCCTGGAGCAAGGAAAGCTTCTGTCGGCAAATACCGAGAAGATTCCACTCCCCATCCCAAGAAAGGCCGTTCAAAAAATTTCTGGGAATAAAACTCCCAAGCCAGAAAGCGATGAAAAAAACTTCCATTTAAAATCCAGGAAAAATAAGACGACTGTGCCACCCAAGCGGGAGGGAAAAAATAAGTATAAAGCAAAGGAGAAATGATTAAAAAAGTATAAGATGCGACCACGGAAATCCGGGTTGTCCAAAAAGGCATCGCATAACTTAAAATAAAAGCACAACTTGCCAACAGAATCCCATATAGCGCGGTTTGGCAGAGAGTTAGGCAGATAAGAGAAATAATGAGAAGAAAAGTAAAAATACTCAGGATCTTATTTTCATTTATCCACAAAAAGGCACACCCTACAAAAGCCACTAGCCCCAAAATTGATCCTGCTGGTTTCATCATATAGGGAGAATCTTTTATAGTTTTAAAAACATTGATATGAAAAGTGTCAATGAAAGCTTGAAAAACTATCAGGCACATCAGCAAAAACCCTGCAATTATCATGATTTTATAAGCTTTTGATATCAGATCAGGCGTTGCTTTCATAAGGCAAGAAATAAAAAGGAGGGAAAAGATAAATGTGCCGCCCAACGACAGGAACGTTTTCAAGGCAGCTGAGGCGTTTTCTGCCCAAAAAAGGCTAAGTCCCGACCAACTTAATAAAAGAAGAAGAAACGCGAGCGGGGAAGCTAGGCGGAAGGGAACATTTTTTAGCCCCCCCTGAATCCATATAAGAACAAGAGTCAGAAAAGGCATAAGAAGGGAGATGATTTTATTTGAGTACATTCCCCCTACAGCCATTAAAAGGGCAATAATAACGAGTCCCAAATTTTCGTAAGACCATGTCTTATTCAAAGAATGAACAACTCCATTTATCTAAATCTTATTTTGATATAAAGTCTCAAGATTAAAAAGGCAACTTGAAAGTGACCATGCAGCTTGTACTTAACAAATTTTTTAATATAGTTCCTGGATTGCTTGGGAGCAAACCTGTAAGATTAATTTACCTATTTAGTGCTATTTTCCTCCTTCTTCCCACAAACCTTATGGCATCAGAAGAAAATACCCTTCTTCGTGATGCTGAAATTGAAGATGTACTTAAGTCATATATCAACCCTATTTTTACAGTCGCGGGCCTCAATCCAAAATCTCTGCATCTTTATATTATTAATGCGAACGAAGTAAATGCTTTTGCTATGGGTGGAGGACGGATCGCTGTTTATACGGGGCTTATCTTAAAAGCGACTTCAGCCCTTCAAGTGATCGGCGTCCTCGCTCACGAAACAGCTCACCTTGCGGATAACCATGTCATGCGAGGCATTGATGCCTATGAAAAAGCGCTTTTAAAAGGATTGCTAGGAACCCTTGGCGGTGTTGGTGCCATGCTTGCCGGTAATCCTGAGGCGGGCTTGGCCATTTTACTAAGCAGTCAACACTTAGCAGAACGTGGACTCTTAAAATTTTCACGAACTCAAGAAGGTGCTGCAGACCAAGGAGCCACCCGTTTTTTAGATAGTCTGGGTTGGTCCTCTGTCGGGATGCTAGAATTTATGCAGTCTTTGCGAAATGAGGACCTTCTTTCTGAACAATTTGTTGATCCTTATGTTCTAACTCACCCTTTAATGTCAGAGCGCGTTGATTACTTTCGAACTCATTTAAAGCGCTCGCCTCACGCAAAAGCCCATCTGCCCCCAGGCTATGAAGACAACTTTAGGCGTATGCAAGTTAAAATTA
>DATKTE010000351.1:0-6627 GCA_035531295.1 Alphaproteobacteria bacterium | reverse complement strand
TAGGATTAAGTATGGATTGCTGCGGCCCCTTGCGAGGAGCCTGATCTCCAAAACACTCCAGAAAAGTCACCACTTTGAATCGTGAGAAGTATATGTTAAGAACTATTTTATGCTTATTGAAAATACACTCACGGAAATTGCGATTGTCGTCACCGCTGCCCTTGCTTGCGGGATTGTTCTTGAGAAAATTAAACAACCCTCGATTCTCGGTTATATATTTGCAGGTGTGCTTTTAGGTCCCTCTCTCTTTGGATTTATCGAAAATCGCGAGCTTGTCTCACTGCTTGCAGAACTCGGTGTTCTGATGCTCCTTTTTGTCGTAGGGATGGAGCTCAGCTTAAGACCTTTCGTGAAAATTTGGCCAATCTCCGTTGGGTGCATAGCGTTGCAGGTTGTAGGCGGACTTGCCATTGCTTTTCCCTTGGCTCAACTTTTTCATTGGCCCCTAAACCTTGCCCTTCTCTTAGCTTTTGTTTTTGCTTTAAGTAGTACGGCGGTGGCTGTCAAAATGTTGGATACGATTGGAGAGCTTAAAACGGCAACAGGACGTCTTACGATTGGCGTCCTGGTGGCTCAGGATCTAGCAATCGTTCCCATGATTCTTATCATTCGGGGACTTCAGCCCGGGAGCTCACTAAGTATACCCTTTATGTTGCTCAAGATCGTCATATCGGTGGGACTTTTGGCTGTTCTTGTTTGGTATTTAAGCCGCAGGGAGCGTATCCGTCTTCCTTTTTTACATATGGTTGTGGGGCATACAGATCTTACGCCATTGCTTGGGCTCACTTTCTGTTTTGGAGCTGCAGCTGTAGCTGGCCTTTCGGGGCTTTCTGCAGCTTATGGGGCATTTTTGGCAGGACTTATCATGGGAAACAGCCATGAGAGGCAAATCATTATTGATCGAATGACACCCATTTATAGTGTTTTGATTATGGTCTTTTTTCTCTCCATCGGTCTTCTTCTTGACTTAAATTTTATATGGCAAAATTTAAGTAAAGTATTGATGATTTTGTTCTTTATTACGCTGGGGAAAACAGCCCTTAATATCAGCATCCTTCACCTGTTGCGACAACCTTGGACGATGTCTTTCCTCTCAGGAGTCGTCCTCGCCCAACTTGGAGAGTTTTCTTTCCTTCTTGCAACTGTCGGAGAAGAAGTTGGAATTGTGAATGACTATGGGACGAACCTTATCGTATCACTTACAGTCCTTTCCTTAATATTGAGCCCCATTTGGTTATCAACGGCTAAAAGGCTTCACGATCTTGCCCCTAAACGCGCGATACCCCTTTCTCACCTCTTAAATCTTTTGTATGGCCACGAAGTTTCATTCATGAAGAGAATTTACCGGAAATTAAAAAATTGGATTTTACGTCGTGCCGACTTTCAAGATTGAATCCCTTTATGAAGGATTTGTAGGCGGCGTTGATGAAGTGGGACGGGGACCTTGGGCGGGGCCTGTTGTAGCGGCTGCTGCTGTTTTTTTAGAGACACCCCCTCTAAAACTTCTTAATAGCATTGAAGATTCCAAAAAAATTTCGAAGCCAAAAAGAGAAATGATTTACGAAGAGCTTACAAAGCTGGAATCCTTTCATTATGGAGTAGGGTTGGCTTCGGTTGAAGAAATTGATCGCTTGAATATATCAAAAGCTACATTTCTTGCGATGAAAAGAGCTGTTGAGTTGCTGCCTCAGGTTCCTCAAACATTGCTGATAGATGGCAAATATATCCCCTCCTTTGAAGGGATTCAAACCCGGGCTGTGATTGGAGGAGATGGAATAAGTCTCTCGATCGCTGCGGCTTCAATTCTGGCAAAGGTGACTCGTGATCAAATCATGGAGACATTGGCTCTTGAATACCCTCATTTCGGGTGGGAAAGGAACGCTGGATATGGCACAGCTGAACACCAAAGGTCCTTAAAAATCCATGGAGTCACACCTCATCACCGGAGGAGCTTTGCTCCTATAAGAGCCCTTTTAAACGCTTCTTAATGATTGTTGCTTAAGCTACTTCAACCAGCCGAAGGCGTTATCTGTCTTCGCAAAGGCTACGATTATCTCGAAATTTTCATGTGCGCTTTGCAAAGGCGGGCAACTTTCGAGTTGCAAACATTCCCATTTCCCCGCATATTTGAATGAAAGTGGTCGTATTTTGAAAACGCTCGTAGAAAGCCTAAGAATATGAAGTGCCATGTCTATCAAATCGAGTATTAATTTCGGGCACATCATCCTTGCTGTGTTATTGACATCTACAGTTTTGCTCCTCATTTGGGTAGCCTTAAATTTTTCAATGGATCGATATAGAACCTATAAGCTCTATACACGTGAATCTGTTTCTGGACTTTTAGTTGGTGCACCGGTGGAATACAAAGGTGTCGATATTGGAAAAGTAAAGAACATTGAACTTAAAAATCCTCATCTTATAGAAATAATGATAAGTATCAAAAAAGATGTCCTCATTACAAGAGGAACAGAAGCAACAATTATGACCAGAGGGCTTACCACACGTGGCTTTACAGGATTTGTTTATATTTCTTTAAATGACAAAGGGACAGATATGCAACCTCTTGTAGCTCAAGGTGATGAACTATACCCTGTTGTCCCTACCATGCCATCGACAACCTGGAGTCTTGATACGACCTTGCTTCGTATGCATGACAATCTTCAAGACGTAAGTAAGGTGTTTCAATCGGTTTTTGATCAAAATACAATAAATTTAATCAAAGAATTAATTGATAATATAAATAAAACAGCGGGGATGCTCGCAGCAAATAGTCAGAAATTAGATGTAATCATAGAAAATACTCAAAAAGCAAGTAAATATGTTGAACCTTTTTTAAAAACAAGTCAATCTACTTTGAATCTGCTTGAAAAAGAAACTTTACCAATCACCAATCGAGCTTTGTCTCAATTAGAGCCTTTTTTAGAATCGGGACAAAAAACTCTTAAAGTTCTTGAAACAGATACTTTGCCACAGGTTAGTAACGTCCTTTCAAGATTGAATGAGACAGCCCTTCTTCTGTCGAAAATGATAAAAGAGATTAGTCAAAATCCGTCCATTTTAATTCGAGGAACCACCCAGCGCCCGCCTGGACCAGGTGAAGGAAATGCGAATGAATAAGCAAGTCTACATAATGCAATTGTTGATGGGGTTAGTCGCATTCATTTTATCAGGCTGCTCGCTCTTCTCTCCTGTAGATGTTAAAACGCCTAATAAATATATTTTAAGTGAATTCCCGGTTTTCTCTCCATCGGAGCGAAGTCAATCTACCACGTTATTTGTATCAGAACCTGAAACTAGGCCCATTTATAATACAGTCCAAATGGCTTATATGACCCAACCTCATCAAATTGCTTTTTATAGAGATAACGAATGGATTGAAACGCCATCCCAACTGTTACGCCCCCTGATTGTTAAGGCAATCCAGAAGACTCGTTTTTTCCATGCCGTTGTTACACCGCCTTATGCTGGAGCTTATGATTATGCCTTGAGTACACACATCTTAGAGTTTCTTCAAGATTTTACGACCTGCCCTGCAATGATGCGGTTGACTCTGAAGGTCCAGCTTATGAAGGGAACGACCAGTCAGGTTATTGCGATTAAAGAATTTACGATTCGTGAACCCATCTTGCAAAAAACACCTTACGCTGGCGTCATCGCTGCGAATCACGCAACAGCTGCCGTTTTGAGGCAGCTCGTAGAGTTTATGCTTGATAGGGCTAAGTACAAATAGACAGCTTGCAAATCAAAACCATATTCTTTTCAAAATATCATCTTTATAGATAAATTGATGCATCAGCGCGGCAATAATATGGATAAAAATTGTTCCGATTAATCCATAGGCCAGCCAATTATGGATCTCAATAAAGAAATCCATTTGATAGATATTGGGCTCAATAAGGTCAGGCAGAGTAAATAACCCCAAAATAGCCACAGGAAATCCTCCAGCGGAAGACATGAGCCATCCCGTTAGAGGCAGGGCAATCATGAAGCCATAAAAAGACAGATGGACACACCGTGCTGCCAATTTTTGCCAAGAAGGAACGTGGGGCGGCAAAAGGGGCATAACACTACCGATCCGCCAAACAAGGCGGATAAGAACAAGGAACAGCACAAGCATTCCAAGCTCCTTATGGACAACGATCAGTGTGATTTTTTTCATATCAAATCCCTCATCGGGAAGATCAACCATGTAGAGGCCTAGTCCAATCAACACGAAGATCAGAGCCGCCATGAACCAATGCAGAGAAATAGAGACTATGCCATAACGTTGATTTGTATTTTTAATTTGTGGCATCGGATTTAGGTGTCATTTCTTTGTTATGACTTAATGACGAATAATGTAGCGCAATGAAGTTAATTGTCTATGCTAAATCTTCTCAAAAAGTGTTGGATAAAGAAAAAGACGTTGAGGGGCTCAGCACATTATTTTAATTTCTTATACATACGCGTTCTCCTTTGTCTTGTTTTCCGTTTTTAGGACATTTTGTTGTCTGGAGACCCACTAATGCTCGAAAAGCATTGCGTTTCTTAATTCCGGGATGGACGAAGAGGGAGAGTCAACCCCACCTTTAAAATTTTCTTCATAACGGTCGGAAGAGGGAAATTTTTCAAATCTTTTGGGTGGACCCAAACACCCTCAAAATCTGAAGGATCCAAAAGCTGACAGACTTCAACTTCAAAATGGAAATGGGTAAAGGTATGCCTCACAATGGGGCCTTTCCCTTCTCCTTTGGTGTCATTCCAAGGGGTTGTGGGGACTTCCATCATTCCGCCTAATAGTCCCTGGGGAGGACGCTTACGCAACAGGATGGCTCCATCTTCTCGTCTTAAGATAAAAGCGGTTGCGTAACGGGTGGGAAGCTTTTGCTTAAGAAGCTTTAAGGGAAAATCTTCCGCTTTCCCCAGGGCATAGGCTTGGCAGTCTTGTTGGAGAGGGCAAGTTGTACATAATGGATTTTTGGGACGGCAGACAAGAGCGCCCAGCTCCATTAAAGCTTGGGTAAAATCACCACAACGTTTTTTAGGAAGAAGATTTTGTAGTTGTTTCGTAACCTCTTCGATAGGTTTTGGGGTGTGAATGGCTAGATAACGGCTTATCACTCGGACCACATTTCCATCCACTGCTGCTGCCCTTTGATCAAAGGCAATGGAGGCAATGGCAGCAGCCGTATAAGGCCCAATTCCAGGAAGTTTTAAGAGTTCTTCTTCTTTGGAAGGAAAATAGCGAGCTAAGTCTTGGGCGCATTTATGGAGATTGCGTGCGCGGGTATAATAGCCAAGGCCTTGCCATTTGACGAGCAGCTCATCAAGAGAAGCTGCGGCTAAATCTTGAAGAGTTGGCCATTTTTCGAGAAACGCATTGAAATAAGGAATGACTGTTGCAACCGTTGTTTGTTGCAACATGATCTCACTGAGCCACGTATGGTAAGGATTTCGGATTTTCGTGCGCCAAGGGAGCCCTCTCTTTTCCTTATCATACCAAGTGAGGAGTTTCTTTGAAAACACTTTCCAAACCTTTTAAAAGCCTCTATTTTAAAATCATGAGACACCCTAGCAAAAATTCTCCAATGCGCCTAGGCGTTCATACACAAAAGATCGTCCGGCCTATATTTAAGGCACGCGGTTTGATGGAAGGAAAAATTATCACGCACTGGCCGCAAATTGTGGGAGAAAAGTTTGCGCGCCTTGCACTGCCTGAAAAAATTACATTTGCTCGAGGGAAAAAAACAGAAGGTACCCTCCATTTAAGTGTGACCTCATCAGGAGCTCTTCTCCTTCAGTATGCCCAGGATTTGATTTTAGAGCAGGTAAATACCTATTTTGGGTATAAAGCTCTTTCAACATTGCGAATGACCCATGGTTTTATTCCTCCTAAAGAGGCTCTCGCTTCATTACCGCCTGCACTGCTCACCCAAGAGGACAAGCAATGGCTTGTGTCTCAAACAGAAGCTATTTGTGACCCAGAACTTAAAGAGTGTCTTGAGAAATTGGGTGAAGCTGTTTGCAGGTGAATAAAAAACCTTCGCAGAAATGATCAAAAGCAAATTTATTTACAGAACTTAGGCAAATGCTCGTCAAATCGAAACTATAAAATTCAACCAAACGGGGTTTAGCCCTTGGTCGCAGGCTTTTGGTCATCAAATTGAGTTTCAATAAGCCATTCAGCAAACCGCGTGTCAAATTTCCGAGGCTCTTCCCTCGAAGAATAGAAGTATACTTTCTTAACGACATCTAAGTATTCATCAACTGAAACCTTTAGTTTTTTATCAGTGATAAGATCTAAAATTTTCTTTGAACAATTTAACATGAGATCCGGATAATCCAAAGGAGAACGCTTTCTCATTCGTCCCTGTAGTTGTGGAGAAAAGCCTCCGCTTATCGTAGGGGCGGAATTCATTAAATCAAGGATTGAGCACTCGAGAGCTTCTGCAATAGCTTGAAGCGATTGCGCACTGGGCTTTTTAATGCGACCTTTTAGTATATTTCTAACAGAATGAATGCTTAATCCAGCTCGTCTCTCTAATTCCGCTATGGAAAGGTTTTTAGCTTCCATACGTTCCATTATTTTTTCTTTTAATGCAGATGCCATACGATCCCTTACCTAGGTTAAAATTTTAATGGATATTA
>DATKTE010000350.1:0-2646 GCA_035531295.1 Alphaproteobacteria bacterium | reverse complement strand
GCTTGAAATCTCACTAAACGATCTATGTCGTTATTTGTGCAATTCGAAGAAATTATATTTATCCTTAGAGGATTTGCGGGGAGATGGGACTGAAAGGGCAAAATTGTATTTAACAAAAGCATGTTTGATTGATTTTCCGGAAAGCAGCAATGAATGGAATGAAATATTAAAACTCAACAAAATCAGGAATTGTATTGTGCATGCACAGGGAGATATATTGAATGCTAAGAGTCCCTAGAAATTGAAAAATATCGTTGCAAACACAACCGGAATTGATCTCGAAAGTGATAGATTCATCAGAATCGAAAGTGAGTATATTAATACGGCCTTATCCCCTACGAAAAAGTTCCTTGAAGCAGTTTATGATAAATCATTTAATACCGTATAACAACTGCATTAAGATGCAATTCCGCTGCGCTCCATTGCAACCGCTTATGCAGCCCGTTAGGCGGTTTGGAAGATTAATTCATGAAGAGTAAAAATATCAGTCACAAAGTCCGCTCTTATATGATTGAAGCGGTAGTAGCTATTGTAGTTATCTACTTCCTCCTGGGAGGCTCCAAATGGAGCCCTGCACTTTGAGCCATATTTGCTGTTCTCGCTATTTGGATCGTTGTAATGAATGTTCGTCATGATGCCGGTTTGGAAAGTGCAAATGCATACGAACGATGGAAATTGCAAGTTGCTTTTTTGATGATTATTGGTCTTCTTGTTGCTTCGATATGGGAGAGTTCATTATGGCTTTTTGTTTTGAGCTTGGTCTTGGGGGTTATTTGGGTAAGCGATTTGCGTGCTTACTGTTCCATAAACAGATCAAGAAATGGTCTTGAGCACAGAAATGTAAGCAATGAATAGCAATTTATAAGCTATTCGCCTAACCTCAGCTTTGAGATGGATGCTCCTATCGTCGAGCCTCTCAAGCTGGCCGTTGGCCTTCAAATTAAACAGAGAATTGGGTATAGGATTTAAAAATGCAGAAAATTTTAGATGATATCGATAAACATGTTGCTCAGGCTGTAGCCCATTATTGGCTTACTCGAAAAGCACAAAAGGACAAGCAAAAAAATCGTGGGGTATCTGATGCAGGTCTGAGAAGTGCAGTTACTGGTGGCGCACAAATGGATGGTTTTATAACCCTGTTCAGGGATTTGATTGTTGATACCGGGATTGATAACCATTGCATTCATGAAAAAAAGGCACTTGAGCTGCCAGGATTTTTTAGGCCGACCAAAGAGTGGGACTTGTTGGTTATTAAAAATGGTAAGTTAATAGTCGCCATTGAAGCCAAATCCCAAGTGGGACCTTCATTCGGGAACAATTTCAACAATAGGACCGAGGAGGCTATGGGAAGCGCCCTCGATTTATGGACTGCTTTCAGAGAGGGGGCCTTCAATGGGGGTATTCAGCCTTTCCTTGGATATTTCTTTATGCTCGAAGATTGTCAAGCCTCAAATCGACCCATTAAAGTAAAGGAACCTCATTTTAAAGTATTTCCTGAATTCGTCAGTGCTTCATATATGAAACGTTATGAACTTTTTTGCCGGAAACTTATTCTTGAACGTCACTATACGTCCTCATCTTTTATAACATCTGCAAGTGATACTGGGATTGAAGGTGTTTACAATGAACCAGCAAACGATCTTTCTTTTAAAAATTTCGCAAAATCTCTTTTTTCTCATATTGGAGTCTTTGTATGAAAACCAATAAACAGAAGACCTATCAGAGACTAATAAACGGAGATGCAAGAGATCTATCCTTCTTGTCCGATGAATCTATTCACTTGGTCGTCACCTCACCTCCATACTGGAATCTGAAACGCTATAATGAAAATCCTGATCAATTGGGGCACGTGAATGACTATGAATCATTTTTAAGTGAGCTCGAAAAGGTATGGCGTGAAGTTTTCCGTGTGCTTGTTCCGGGGGGTAGGTTAGTATGCGTTGTGGGCGACGTGTGCGTATCAAGACGAAGATTCGGACGTCATCTTGTTTTTCCTTTGCATGCAGACATCTGTGTTTTGTGCCGGAAAATTGGTTTTGATAACCTTAATCCAATTATCTGGCATAAAATAGCAAATGCCAGTTTTGAGGTAGAAAATGGTTCTAAATTCTTAGGCAAACCCTATGAACCTAACGCAATTATCAAGAACGATATGGAATTTATTTTAATGCAGAGAAAACCGGGTGGCTATCGAAAGCCAACCGAAGTTCAAAGAAAATTAAGCAAAATAGATAAAAAGGATTTTAATGTCTGGTTTCAGCAAATATGGAGTATAACCGGTGCTTCGACCCGAAACCACCCCGCTCCCTTCCCGCTTAAGCTGGCATCCCGTCTTGTTAGAATGTTTTCATTTCAAGAGGATACAGTTCTTGACCCTTTCTGCGGCACTGGGACAACCATGGTGGCTTCCTTAAGATACGGTAGAAACAGCATAGGTATAGACATTGATCCTGAATATTGTCGTATGGCCGCACGATTCTTAAAAAAAGAGAGCAGTAATCTTTTTTTGAAAACAGATTTGATATTTGAAAAAATGATACTTGACGATATAGGTCATATGCAAGTTTGTGAAGACCAAGCTCTCTACGAAGTCAGGTCAGCCAGAAAAACAATGGGATAGGCCAATTGGGTATCCGGGGGTTTCTC
>DATKTE010000349.1:0-3442 GCA_035531295.1 Alphaproteobacteria bacterium | reverse complement strand
TATTTGCACTGGGAATGTTTGGGCTTAGCATCTTGGGCCTTGTATCCACCCTATTTTTGGGAACTGAAATTAAAGGAGCAACGCGTTGGCTTGAGTTAGGTGGGTTTTCCATTCAGCCTTCTGAATTTATTAAGCCATCCTTTGCGGTTGTCTGTGCTTGGTTGTTTTCCAAACAACAAACAGAATCATCTTTTCCAGGTAATTTGATATCTATTGGACTTTATCTATGTGTCGTTGCCTTCTTGTTGTTGCAACCAGATTTAGGAATGACAGCCTTAATTACAGCCATGTGGTTTTCGCAGTTTTTTCTGGCAGGCCTTCCTTACCACTGGATTTTGCCGGCTGGAGGCTGTGGAATTGGGGGGCTTTTCGCAGCATACTTTCTCTTTCCGCATGTAACCCGTCGCGTGGATCACTTCTTAAATCCAGACTGTGCGGACAAGTTTGGTGATCGATATCAAGTCAATCAGTCCTTAGAAGCTTTTATGAATGGGGGATTTTTGGGACAGGGGCCGGGGGAAGGGACTGTTAAAAAGTACCTCCCCGATGCGCATGCCGACTTTATTTTTGCTGTTGCAGGAGAAGAATTTGGAATGATCTTATGCATTGTGCTGGTGTGTATTTTTGCATTTATTCTTTTTCGCTGTATTTGTCATCTCTTTGATGAAAAAAATTTATTTGTGATACTCGCCGTTACAGGGCTAGTCGTCCAGTTTGGATTGCAGGCGATTATCAACATGGCATCTGTTCTTAGTCTAATGCCAACGAAAGGAATGACGCTACCATTTATAAGCTATGGAGGGTCTTCCATGATAGCTCAGGCTATAGGCATGGGGCTTGTTTTGGGTCTCACTCGAAGAAGGATCGGTAGCCATGAGTGAGCTCATAAAACGTATAGTATTAGCCGCAGGGGGAACCGGAGGGCATGTGTTCCCTGCTCAAGCTTTGGGGCGAGAGCTTGCTGCGCAAGGACATGAGGTTTATATATTCAGTGATGGTAGAGGCCATCAATTTAACAATGCATCCTTTTTAAGAGTTAACATACCTGCATCCCAGTTTAACGGGTCAGTGGGACAAAAATTAAAAGGAACAGTGAAGCTCATAGGTGGAACAGGGGCTGCTCTCTATCATTTGCGCCGGTTGAAACCCCATGTCGTTATAGGATTTGGAGGATACGCTTCTGTGCCCACTATGATTGCTGCAATTGCGCTCCGCGTTCCTACCATTATTCACCAGGCGGATGCTTATTTTGGTCGGGCAAATCGTTTTCTAGCCCCTTTTGTTACACGAATTGCTACCTCTTTTCCACATGTGGAAAATATCCCCAAGCCATATCAGAATAAAGTGAGTTTCACGGGTTTGCCCCTACGTCCTGATATTAAGCCTTCACCTTATGATCTTTCTGAGGAAAATGAGCCCTTCCACCTCCTTGTGACGGGAGGAAGTCAGGGAGCTAGGGTATTTGGGGAAGTTATTCCAAAGGCTGTGTCTCTTTTAGATCCTGTTCTTCAAAAGCGTCTTCGCATTTGTCAACAATGCCGGGCTGAATATTTAGAAACAGTCGAAGACCTTTATGAACAAACGGAAGCACATGTCCAGCTTTCTCCTTTTTTAGATCTGATGGGGGAGAGGTATAAAAAAGCTCATCTCGTCATTTCTCGAGCGGGGGCTTCTAGTGTTTTGGAAGTTGCCCTTGTGGGGAGACCTTCACTATTTATTCCCTATCCATATGCTATGGATGATCATCAATTCTATAATGCACAGCAAGCTGTTGATGCTAAAGGAAGCTGGCTAATGCGAGAAAAAGAGTTTACATCTAATGGATTGGCTATTTATTTATCAGAATTGATGACATCTCCCTGGAAATTAAAGCAAGCTGGAGCCAATATACAAACAATTGCAGTTGGGGATGCATCATTAAGGCTTGCACACCTCGTAAAACTGATCGTGGCTCAAGAAAGAAAAATAGTATGACACTTAACGACCTTAACGATAAGCATATCCACTTTATTGGCGTAGGGGGTATTGGCATGAGTGGAATCGCTCAGCTTTTGGCCCAACGAGGCTATCGGATCAGTGGAAGTGATTTGTCTTTAAACGAAAATACACAAAGGCTTCAAAAGGCAGGTGTTCATATCGTTTTAGGTCATGATCCTGCTGCACTTGAAGGAAAAGATATTGTTGTTGCATCCACGGATATCAAAGAAAATAACGCTGAATTGAAGGAAGCGCGTCGTCGTGGTCTTCTTATCCTCCATCGTTCCGAGATGTTGGCTCTTCTGGTGGAAGAGTACCAAGGAATTACGATTTCAGGAACCCATGGAAAAACCACCACCACCGCATTGATGGGATGGGTATTAGAAAAAGCGGGTCTTGATCCTACTATCATCAACGGAGGTGTGATGAATGGCTGGGAGTCCAATGTTAAAGTTGGCCAAGGAAAATGGTGCGTGGTAGAAGCGGATGAATCTGATGGAAGTTTTTTAAAGCTCCCAAGAAAAATTGCCATTGTTACCAACATTAATCTCGAACATATGGATTATTATGGGGATAGTAATCGACTTTATGATGCTTTTGAAACTTTTACGACACAACTTGATTCCGGGGGAGTTGCAGTATTGGGGATTGATCATCCTCAAGTCTATATTCTTTGGCAAAGAATCAAATCTAAACAACGATGTCTAACTTATGGCTTGCACCCCGAAGCTGAGGTTCGAGCAGAAAATATACAGATAACTCCCAAAGGAGCTATTTTTGACCTTGTTACTCAGAAGCATCATACTAAAATCTTTCTTCCTCTGTATGGACAGCACAACGTCCTTAACGCTCTTGGGGTGGCAGCTACTGCACTCGATTGTGGGCTTGAGGTAGAGGTTCTAAAGGAAGCTTTTGAGACTTTTGAGGGAGTTCAGCGGCGCTTTACGCGGGTTGGAGATTGGCAAGGAGTGACGTTTATTGATGACTATGCTCATCATCCCGTTGAGATTCGTGCAACATTGGCAGCTGCGAAAAGTGCAACAAAAGGTCGCGTTATCGCGGTTCTTGAGCCGCACAGGTATAGTCGTCTTACAAGTCATTTTCAAGACTTTGCAACTTGTTGCGAAGAGGCGAATATTACAATTGTTTTGCCTGTTTATGCTGCCCGAGAGGTGTCACAAGAAGATGTGAACCATGCGGATCTGGTAAAGGTGATGAAAGGTGAGGTATATTGTTGTGATAAGTCGGAAGAGCTGCCGCAACTTATTCAAAATCTTGCTCAGGCGGGGGATATGGTCATTTGTTTAGGGGCTGGATCCATTTCTTCTCTTGCGCGGGCATTGCCAATACAATTAAATAAACCAATTCATGAACAAGTTCTTACGGGAAAATGATGCAGACACCTGAAAAGCTAAGAGCAATTCTCCCACAAGTAAGAGGACGGTATCTTTTTAACGTCCCTTTG
>DATKTE010000348.1:0-15361 GCA_035531295.1 Alphaproteobacteria bacterium | reverse complement strand
AGCTAAGCCGTCTAAAAGGGAATCAATAAGGGATGCTTGAAGACTGACAGAATGAGTTATCCACCAGGCAAACAGCTTTAGGCAAATTAAAAGGGCAGCAACTGCAACGGATGCATAGGTTGCAATGCGGATTATTTGTGTTTCATGCAGGTTGAGCTGACTCATCCCAATAGCCTCTTTTTAAGCATAAAGGACATAATTCTTTCTTTGGATCAAGAGAAGATATGAATTTAAACGAACAGCACATGTTACAGTGAGAAAGGAATCCCTTTTTCAGAAAACAGTGCTTGAAGTTCCCCTGTTTCATACATCTCGCGGACGATGTCACAACCTCCTATAAATTCACCTTTGATATAAAGTTGAGGGATCGTAGGCCAGTTCGTAAAGGCCTTTATGCTTTCTCTGAGTTCGCTATCTTTGAGAACGTCAATCGCCTTAAATTCTACGCCAAGTTTTTTTAGGATTTGAACGACAGTCGATGAAAAACCGCACATAGGAAACTTTTCATTTCCCTTCATATAAACCACGATATTATTGGATGTGATATCGTTTTGTATTTGGTCAAAAGTTTGAGACATAGTTACTCCATTGGGATTTTGGTTTTAAGGGAAAGAGCATGAAGCGTTGTGCCCATGTGGCCTTGAAGAGCCTCATAAACCATCTGATGTTGTTGAATTCGTGTTTTATCACGAAATGCCTTTGAGGTAATGATCACTTCAAAATGGTCATTATCCCCGACTAAATCTTTCAACTCGATAAGGGCATCGGGAAAAGCTTTTTGAAGAAACGCTGTAATTTGGTCTGAAGACATAGCCATTGGAGAATCCTTCCTAGCCTTTTATATAGGTGGAAAGAATAAGAGAATCAAGTCTAGTCCTTTTTACAACGTACTCTACCTCTACTTGCCAAGGATGGCACGTATGCGTTGAGTTTATTCCTTTTTTGCTTTGTCCTCTGCTTTTTTCTCTTGAGAAATCTTTATCGGTTCCTCTTTTTTGTCGTTTTTCTCTTCCCCAGGCGTGTCGTTCATTTCTTCAGAAACCTTAATTATGTCCTTTTTGTTTTCCGTTAGCGGTTCTTTTTGCTCAGAAACTACCTTTATGGCTTCTTTACTCTTTCCTTGCGCAAGTTGTTTTTTGTCTTTTGCTAAGGTAGAGGCCAAAAGCGGCTTTACAATGCCTTCAAACTCTTCAAAAGTGAATGCACGAGGATAGATTTTGGCATTTATAATGATGGTTGGAGTCGCAGTTATATTATATTTTTTTTGTCCTTCAAGACGTACCTGAATGATTTTGTCCAGGAGTTCTTGGTCCTTGAGGCATGTCTCGTATTGTTTAGGGGTAACCCCATTTTGAAGCACAATCGACTTTAATGCCATAGCTGGATCAGCGGCTGTGAGCCATTTTTCTTGTGTTGAATAAAGAAGTTTCACAAAATCCAAATACTTTAACTCACCCTTACTCCAGGCTAACCGATGAGCATTAAGACTTAGCTGATCGCCCGGAAAATCGCGAAAAATAATGCGTACATAGCCGGGCTTAATATATTTGTCCTCAATTTTCGGGAGTACGACCGTATGAAAATGGGCGCAATGACTGCATGTCAGAGAAGAATAATTAATTATAACAACAGGTGCTTTTGGGCTTCCCATCGCCATTTCAGGCAGGGGTTTTGTAATAAGCTTTGGCTTGCCTGTCTTTTGAGCAGCCGCGTTGTCTGCTTGTTTTGGAGCCGCCTTATCTGTTTGAGCTTTGACGGTGTTATCCGATTGTTCTGTCGTAGGCTTAGGCGCTTGACCAGTAGCAGTTTTAGCTGCTTCTTCAGCTGCATGCCCATAGGCGATCATCCCAATCAATAAAATCAAGCTTCTAAAGAAAAGTTGCATATTTTACTCCCTTGAATCTTATACAGAATAAGAAAAAAATGGGAGAATGACAAGGCCCTTCTTAACAGGGATAATAAAGCAGATGAAGGCTCCTCTCTCTACGTCAGTGCGAGGAGCTTTTTCCCAAGACAATCCAGTCTTTTAATGGTTTGAAGCTATGGTCTCTCAAAACATACCGATAGAAATACGAGGAAACTTAATATTGCGATGAAGGCCCACATTAAGGAGAAAACCAAAACCCATGAGAAGCGTTAGCATGGCCGTTCCCCCATAAGATACTAGGGGCAGAGGGATTCCCACAACAGGAGCCAGCCCCATGACCATGGCAACGTTGATAAAGATGTAAAAGAAAAAGCTTACAGTCATGCCCGCAGCAACAAATCGACCGAAGTCATTTTGAGTCGTCATAATAATGCGAAAACACATAACGATCAAAAGGATATAAAGAGAGAGAAGAAATGCGCCTCCCATAAATCCCCATTCCTCGCACAACAGGGTAAAAATAAAATCTGTTTGCTTTTCTGGTAAAAAATTCAATGAAGCTTGGGTTCCTTGCATATAACCTTTTCCCCAAAAACCTCCAGACCCAAGAGCGATTTTCGATTGAGTAATGTGGTAGCCCGCGCCAAGTGAGTCTCTGCTCGGATCAAAAAACATAAAAATCCGATCTCGTTGGTAATCGTGAAGGAAACTCCATAAGATAGGGATACTAGCACTTATCCCAATCAAGGCGGCTCCAAAGATCCATACGGATACACCTGCTAAGAAAAAAAGCGTCCCTCCCACCATCAGCAAAATCACTGCAGTGCCTAAGTCGGGTTGGCGCAAAACCAAAATCATTGGAATCACAATTAAGAGAAGTGGGAAGAAAAGTTTGTGAAAGGAAATAGGAAATGACTGACTTTGAAAATACCGGGCAAGGGCCATGACCAAAGCTATCTTCATGAGTTCTGAGGGTTGAAGTTGAATGACATAGAGGTCAATCCAGCGTTCTGCCCCCTTACCTATAAATCCTAATACTTCAACCCCAGCTAAAAGCGCTAGAGAAATCCCATAAAAAAAATAAGAAAAATGGAGCCACCACCTTAGATCTATGAGCGCAATGGAGAACATGATGATGACGCCCATTCCAAAACGAAGGATTTGCTTGAGAGCCCAGGGATGTATGTCCCCGCCTGCGGCAGAGATTAAGAGGCCCCAGCCAATAGCAGAAATAAGCAAAATCAGAACAAAAATTCCCCAGTTCAAACGGGCAAGCTTATTAAGAAGAGAAGGGATAACAAAAGCTGTCATTGCGCATTTTCCTTTTTAAGGAGCTGAGCCTTCAATAAAATATCTCGTGCTGCCTGGACAGCTGGGCCCGCCCCACCTGCATGTTCAACAATAACAGCTATCGCATAGCGTGGGGCATGGACGGGGGCATAGCCTACAAAAAAACCATGCTCACGATACTTCCAGGGCAAGTGATAGGTTTTTGTTTGACCGGCTAGCCGTTGCTCCATTGTAATGCGGCGAACTTGGCTGGTTCCTGTTTTGCCCCCCATCTCCAATCCTTCATTGGGGATTCTCCACCGAAAGGCCGTTCCGGAAGGGGTGTTACAGGTCGCATTCATGTCAGCAAGAATGGCTTCAATGTGTTTTTTGTCATATCCCATGTCTGGAAAAGTAAGGGTGCCGTGACCTTCAAGTCGTGGAATGAGTCTTTTCCCTCCTCGTGCGAGACGCGCGATTGCAACAGCTAGTTCTAAAGGCGTTGTGAGCATATAACCTTGTCCAATGCTCATTTGAATGGTGTCACTGACCGTCCACTTCTCGTGTTTTACTGTCTTTTTCCAGTTTTTGTCGGGAATGAGGCCCTTTTTGTTATGGGGAAAGCCTTCAAGACCTCCAGTCCCAAGTCCAACATCCCTGAAAAGGGCTGCGAGGCGTTCGACGCCCACCCTTTTGGCAATTTCGTAAAAAAAGACATCACAGGATTCAGAAAGCGCACGTGAAACGTCGACTGTTCCATGCCCCTCTTTTCTCCAACAATGAAACTTGTGATTTCCAACGTAAATATGGCCTGGGCAATGAACAGTTGTTCCCTTATCTATGACACCTGATTCAAGAGCAGCAAGAGCCACAAAAAGTTTGACGGTAGATCCTGGTGGGAAAAGACCTGAAACAGCTTTATTGGTGAGTGGCACATAAGGATTGTCTCTTAATTCATGCCAGGCTTTGTGGCTAATTCCTTGAGGGAATAGATTAGGATCAAAAGAAGGGCTAGAAACCAGGGCTAGGATATCCCCGTTTTGGATATCGATCACAACCGCAGCAGCACTTTCGTGCACGGATAGAAGTTCTTGGGCGTAGGCTTGAAGTTGAGCATCCATGGTTAAATGGATATCTTCTCCTGGAATACTTGCGGTTTGATGGAGCTCGCGTACGATTTTGCGTCTTGCATTCACTTCAAAAGCGCTATGGCCAGGAGTTCCCCGCAGGCGAGTATCATAATATTTTTCAAGGCCAACTTTTCCCATCTGAAGGCCGGGAATGGAAAGCATAGGATCTTCTTCTTGCTCTTTTTCAGAAGGGGATGCAACATAACCTAGGAGATGGGCCCCTCGAAAATATTCGGGATATTTACGCACAGAGCCTACTTCTACTGAAATGCCAGGCAAATCCGCAGAATGAAGTTCGACGGCGGAAACCTCATTCCATGTCAAATTATCCTTAATAATCAATGAGTCCAAGCCTCGTTTTTTGTGGACCATTTTTAGGGTTTCTTCTTTTTCTTCTGGTAACAATGTGATTAGATTTGAAAGCGTTTCAAGGGTCTCCTCGATTTCATCTTTTTTATCTGTGAGTAAGAGTAATCGAAAGCTCGTTTGATTTTGAGCGAGTGGAACTCCCCTGCGATCATAAATTTGACCCCGAAGAGGAATCAGAGGGCGGGTTGCTACACGATTTCCTTCTGCTAATAAACGATAATAAGATCCTTCAACGATCTGAAGATAAAACATGCGTCCGAAAAGAATAGTGATGAGCATGAGTTGGAGAATTCCTAAAAAGAGAATTCGACGAAGGAATTGAGTATTTTCCCTTTCAAGCATAAGGTTGTAACCGGAGGTGAATATGGCTCAGAGCCCAAGCTACAAGGGGGTATAAGATAAGTCCATAAATCCACGAAATCGACAAAGGTAAACTTCCAGAGTTTAGTGAACTATAAAAAATCATATAACCCAAGCTATAAATGCTAAATCCTCCCCAAATCAAGAGGAACCTATTAGGATTTAAGAGAGGCCGAACGTGTTGCCCCAGGTAAGAACTTCCCATGAGAAGCAAACAAGAAAAACAGTACTCATTTCCGATGAGCCCGTCATAGAAAAGTCCGATCCCAAAAAGACTCCATAAAGGAAGCCAATTAGGGCGAAAAACAAGCCAATAATAAATCGGGATGAGAAACACAGCGGGAAGAAGCGGATAACTCCCTACATTCAAGCTCGAACACCCCAAGATCATAAAAAGAATAGTTAAAGAAGGAATGGCAGTTTGGAAATAGTGAAGGGATCTCATTCCCCCTCCAAAACTGTCGAGAGCTCTTCAAGAAATCCATCGGGGTTAATGCGCAAGATTTGAACCCATTCAAGCTTTTGAAAAGGAACATAGGGTCTAACACGTATCTTTCCATTCGTGATCTCATCTACTCGCCCTATGGGTAAACCAGCTGGGAAGATCCCTCCAAGACCTGAGGTCAGCACACTTTCGCCTTTTTGTACTTTACGCATATCTTCAATATAGACGAGAGTTGGGAAGAAACTCCCGTCTCCAGCTAAAATGGCTTTTTGCTTTGATTCAGACGTCATCACTGGAATGCGGGAGTTGATGTCATTGAGGAGCAAAACTCTGGATACATATCTTCCAACTTTTTCAAGACGCCCCACAACCCCTTCGGGCACAATAACGGCTTGATTTTTTTCAAGGTTTTCACCATGACCTGCTGCAATTAAGAAAAAATGGTGGAGACCATCATAGGGACTTGAAAGAATGCGGGTCGTAATATGGCCATATTTCTGATAGGAGGGTACCTTTAAATTCTCTCTTAAAACGACATTTTCATGTTGAAGAGGGGCAAGGTATTGAAGTTGCCATTTCAATTTTTCATTCTCGTCTTTCAGACGAGCATGCTCTTTTTTAAGATGCATAAATGTGTATGTGTTTTTAAGAAGGGCCCGCGTTTCATGAAAGGGATGAATAAACGTACCGTGAACTAAAGCTGTGCCATCAAAAAGAACCTCCTGAAGGACGTCGTAGAGGGGTTTGTAAAACCGGAGGCTCCCTCCCAAAATCAGAATCAAAATGAAAGTTATGCCAAGGCTATGGCGCCATCTTTGGAAACGAGAGGGGTAAGGATTCGCAGTAGGTTTTAAAGGGCCTGGTTTTTTTTGACGAACAAAAACGGCCACCTCCTAACCCTTTACATGCTAATTAAAACGTTTTTATGATGATTCATCATATCAAGAGCTTTTCCTGTCCCTATGGCAACACATGACAATGCATCTTCGGCGACAATGACAGGAAGGCCTGTGGCTTCCCGTAGAACGATGTCGAGATTCATCAGAAGAGAACCGCCTCCCGTGAGCACGATACCACGGTCTACAATGTCCGCAGCAAGTTCCGGTGCTGTGTTTTCGAGGGCCAGCTTTACGCCTTCCACAATAGCTGCAACAGGTTCGCTGAGACTTTCAGCAATTTGTCTCTCCGTCATCACAATTTCTTTAGGAATTCCATTTACAAGATCTCGGCCTTTGATCTCCATCGTGCGACCATCTCCGCCTCCTGGAGGGGGTGAAGCAGAGCCAATGCCTTTTTTAATACGCTCAGCGCTCCCTTCTCCAATCAAAAGATTATGCTGGCGACGAATAAAACTGATAATGGATTCATCCATTTTGTCCCCTCCGACACGAACAGAGCGGGCATACACAATCCCACCGAGTGCGAGAACGGCAACTTCAGTTGTTCCTCCCCCAATATCCACAACCATGGAGCCTGTGGGCTCTGTTACGGGCAAACCAGCACCGATTGCAGCAGCCATGGGTTCTTCAATTAAATAGACGCTGCGGGCTCCTGCACTTTCTGCGGATTCTTGGATTGCGCGTCTTTCAACGGCTGTTGAACCAGAAGGCACGCAAATAATGACGCGAGGACTGATAAAACTGCGACGTTTATGGACTTTTTGCATGAAGTATTTGATCATTTCTTCTGCAACTTCGAAGTCCGCGATGACACCTTCTCTTAAGGGGCGAATTGCCTTGATATTCCCAGGAGTACGTCCCACCATGAGCTTTGCTTCCTCGCCGACGGCTAAGACATGCTTTTTATCTCGAGAAGTGGTAATAGCGACCACGGAAGGTTCGTTCAACACAATGCCTTGCCCCTTAACGTATACAAGGGTATTGGCGGTGCCTAAATCTATGGCCATATCTGAAGATAATGCGCCAAGTAATTTTGAAAACATCCCCATTTTTACTCCATCTTGTCCTTTGAAAATTGTATTACTATTTAGCACACTCTTTTTCAAGTGCGCAGTTTTTTTTCAGGGTATTTTTAAGCGGTTGTTTTTGTTAAGGGATAGCTAACCTTATACGACTTTCTTTCGCTGGGCATCGAATAAAGCCCATGTGCCCTCTTCCCCATGCCAGCTGCCGCGCGTTGCGGCTTTGGAATATTCTGTCGCACGAGCTTCAAAGAAGTTCGCATGTTCAACGCCGTTTAGCATGGCGCTTAACCAACCTAGGGGATGGGGCAGTTTTTGTTCATAATCACCTGCGGTGCCTGTAAAGTAACCATAGACAGGTGTCAGGTTGAGCTGGGTTAAACGCCAATCGGCGATGTAGCGAACATAATTCTGGATATCCTTCAGGGTCATCCCTTCCACTTCGCCTAACTCAAAGGCAACTTCCACGAATTTATCTTCAAGGGACACCATGGTTTTCGCGACATCAATGATATCGTCGCCGACGGCTTTTGTGACTGCCCCCGTTTCTTCTGCCCAAGCATGATAAAGCTTGATGATGCTTTCGCAATGCAGGCTCTCATCCCGCACAGACCAGGAGACAATTTGTCCCATGCCCTTCATCTTGTTGTGACGAGGGAAATTCATCAGCATCGCAAAGCTGGCAAAGAGGGACATGCCTTCCGTGAATGCGCCAAACATTGCGAGTGTTCGGGCAACATCAGCGCAAGTCTTTGTCCCAAAGCTCTTCATGTAATCTGCCTTGGCCCGCATTGCAGCGTAATCTCGGAAAACCTCAAATTCAGATTTTGGCATGCCGAGCGTTTTCAGGAGCAATGCATAAGCATCGATGTGGACGGTTTCGATGTTCGTAAAGGCAGCCATCATCATTTGCACTTCGAGCGGCTGAAAAATGGGGATGTACCGCTTAAAATAATTATCGCTCACTTCAACGTCCGATTGCGTAAAGAAGCGGAAAATCTGTGTCAGAAGATTGCGTTCATTCGCTGTCAGAGTGTCCGACTGCCAGTCTTTAATATCTTCTCCCAGCGGAACTTCCTCGCCCATCCAGTGTATCTGCTGCTGGCGTTTCCAGCATTGATATGCCCATGGATATCGATCCACATCATAAGTTCCAGAGGTTTCCAAAAGGCCAATCAGGCCTTTTCCTTGCAGTTCGAGTGGGTTTGCGTTTGCGTAGGTCATCTTATTGCACTTTCTTTTATTGGCAGGCTAAGCATTCTTCATAATCGGTGCGTTCGACTTGCACGGTTTTTTCTGCAACTCCTTCACCTCCCGTATATTCCGCTCGTTGAATCGATTTTGAACGGCAGTAATATAGGCTTTTTATCCCTTTTTCCCAAGCTAACCAGTGCAGCATCAACGCGTCCCATTTATCAACGTCAGCTGGTAAAAAGAGGTTAAGCGACTGTCCTTGACAGATAAAAGGCGTCCGATCTCCCGCCAGCTCAATAACCCACCGTTGATCAATCTCAAAGGCAGTCTTGAATACATCCTTCTCATCCTGGGAGAGTTCTGTCAAATGCTGGACAGAGCCTTCATTTTCAAGGATGGTTCGCCATGTTTCTTCAGAATTGATGCCTTTAGCTTCCAGAAGTTTTTCAAGGTGAATATTCTTAACAGCATAATTACCTGAGAGCGTTTTGTGATTATAAATATTGGCAGGGATTGGCTCAATGCAAGCACTGGTGCCCCCACAAATGATGCTGATGGAAGCTGTTGGGGCGATCGCGATTTTATGGCTAAAACGAGCCTTGATATTGCGATCTGCTGCATCTGGACATGCTCCTCTCTCTTCTGCCAATTGGACAGAAGCGGCATCGGCTTCCCGCCTGATATGGCGAAACATTTTCTTGTTCCAAGATTTGGCGAGTGCGCTTTCAAAGGGTATGCCGCGGGATTGAAGAAAAGAGTGAAAGCCCATCAATCCTAAGCCTACTGAGCGTTCGCGCATCGCTGAATACTTAGCACGCGCCATCCCTTCAGGAGCTGTATCGATAAATTCCTGTAATACATTGTCCAGAAAGCGCAAGGTATCCTCAATGATACGCGGGTGGTCATGCCATTCCTCCCAGGTTTCAACATTGAGGGATGAGAGGCAGCAGACTGCTGTGCGGTCTTTGCCGAGATGATCAGGACCCGTTGCCAGCAAAATCTCACTACATAGATTTGACATACGGACTTTCAGGCCCATTTCACGTTGATGTTTCGGCAGTGCTTTATTAACGCTATCAATAAAGATGAGGTAAGGCTCTCCCGTTTGCAGGCGCGTCTCTAGGATTTTCTGAAACAAATTTCGGGCGTTCACCGTGCGAATAACTGCATCGGTTTTAGGGCTCCGCAGTGCAAATTCAACGTCATCACGCACCGCTTCCATAAATTCGTCCGTAATGTTGATTCCATGATGGAGAAACAAACTTTTACGGTTAAAATCGCCAGAAGACTTGCGGATTTCTAAAAACTCTTCGATTTCAGGGTGATGGATATCAAGATAGACGGCGGCGGCCCCCCGGCGCAACGAACCTTGGTTGATAGCCAGAGTTAAGGAGTCCATCACACGAATAAAGGGAATGATGCCAGAAGTCGAACCCGCACGTCCTATGGATTCGCCAACGCTGCGGACAAATCCCCAATAAGTGCCGACACCGCCCCCGTTGGATGCGAGCAGAACGTTTTCATTCCACGTTGAGACGATACCATCCAGGCTATCAGATACCGTATTCAGAAAGCAGGAAATGGGAAGGCCGCGTTTTGCGCCACCATTTGAAAGGATAGGCGTTGCGGGCATGAACCAAAGTTGAGACATGTAATCATAAAGACGTTGCGCATGTTCTAGATCATCCGCATAAGCGCAGGCAACGCGTCCAAACATATCCTGATAACTTTCGCCTTGCAGCAGGTAGCGATCGTTGAGGGTTGCCTTACCAAAATCGGTGAGGAGGGTGTCACGACTGCGGTCGAGACAGAGGTTCTTGGGAGTCAGGTCTGGTTTAGGAGTAGGTTCGTCTGGCTTAGCCCGCTTTGGCTTTTCCGGAAATTTTAGAATGCTTCGCGTTGGATCAAAATCAATGAGATGCCCATCGCGGTCAAAATCGTATGCAAATTTCATAAATACACCCTCTATGGTTAGAGGGCAGGAGTCCTGAAAGCGGGGAATACACGAGAATTGCGTATTGACACGCCCTCATCGGTGCACCCCGCCCGACGTGTTACAAGCTTGTCCAAAGGCAGGTCTCCTGGCTCGCGGGTCGTCGTTAGTACAAACTGCCTTCCCAGAAAAGATTCCCAGTGGCTTCATGTTTGTAAAACATACCGCTTACAGTTGCGGGGGCAGCTCCGGTATTGCATAAAATATGCGCACCGGATTCCCATTTCAGCACCACAGTTTCGATAGCGATGCACCTTAAGATAAAAGACAGTTTAGTGTGATTGAGGTCAATGTCAATAGAGGAGGAGTGTTTGAAATTTGGCATCGCAAATGCCACTTTGAGACTCAAAATGGCATTTCAAATGCCACTTTGCAATATTTCTTTTGAAGGTAAGGTATACGTGATAGGGCTGAGTTAACTAGGCGCCCTTTGCGGACAAATTAATAAGTGATCGTAACAATTTGTCCAAAACGAATGGCGGCTTACCTTTTTTAGGCTGAAGGAAGTGTATTCATATCAATCACAAATCGATATTTCACATCCCCTTTAATCATACGCTCATAAGCTTTTTCAATGTCTTGTATCGGGATTAGCTCGATATCTGCAGTAATGCCTTTTTCCGCACAATAATCCAGCATTTCTTGTGTTTCGCGAATGCCACCGATTAAAGTCCCAGCTATTTTCCGTCTTTTTTCGATGAGTGAAAATGCCTGGATTTCTAAGGGTTTATCAGGGACTCCAATCATAACAAGAACCCCGCCTTTTTTTAATAAATGAAGGTACATATTAACATCATGGGGCGCAGAAACAGCATCGATAATGAGATTGAAAGAATTAGCCAACGCTTCAAGATTTTTCGGATCTTTGGTGACAACAAACTTCTTAGCCCCTAAAAGATATGCATCTTGTTCTTTTGTATCCGATCGACTGAAGACAGTGACTTCAGCCCCCATCGATGCCGCAAGCTTAACGGCCATGTGACCTAATCCGCCTAAGCCAATAACGCCCACCTTCTGACCGGGTTTCACGTTATAAAAACGAAGGGGGGAATAGGTCGTGATTCCTGCACAAAGCAGCGGCGCGACATTTGCAAGCGGAAGGTCAGGAGAAACCTTGAGCACATATTTCTCATCAACAACAATTTGGGATGAATAGCCACCAAAGGTTGGTGTTTTCTTGTCTTGCTCCGTACCGTTATATGTTCCGCTAAGATGGACTTCACAAAACTGCTCTTCATGTTCTTTGCAACTCTCACATACTCTGCATGAATCAACAAAGCAACCAACGCCTGCTATATCTCCTACTTTAAAGTTTTTAACTTGAGAGCCAACACGCTCCACCCGACCTACAATTTCATGTCCCGGAACCATGGGATAAATTGAACCACCCCATTCATTTCGGACTTGGTGAATGTCAGAATGGCAGATTCCGCAATAAAGAATCTTAATAAGGACATCATGATCCTTAAGCTCGCGTCGCTCAAAGTTGAAAGGCTCAAATTTTGAAGAAGCACTTTTTACGGCATATCCCTGTGTTGGTATCATGTTCTTTCCTCCCTTTCCGATTTTAGGTCACTCTTTCCTATGTACAGAACCTTAAGTATTCTTTTGTCATATAAATATATCACATTTTAACAAAATAAAGAAGGAAGTTATAAATAAATTTATACAGAATAGGTAAATTAGCCCGAGAGATTTAGGGACTGATCTCGATACGGCGTAGCGTGAGGGCTCCTCGCTATGACAGGAGGAGCTAATCGCCTGTTTCTCAAGCCTCACACAGGCCATCTTCAACTGTGTTGTTAGGAATTTTTACGCATAAGAATGAACTTATACCAGTTAAGAAAAATAAACTGACGAACCACTGGTGGGCCATCTTAGGATTTAGCCCGGATTAAATCCGGGGCTTCGTCAGTTTATTTCACCTCAATCGGTTAAGATAAGAAACCTAAACCCCAGCCTGTGGCTCTGGTGATCCTTTAGGAGCTTTTTTCGAAGATGCCTTCTTTGTTTTCGGCCTTGACTTCTTTCCCCCTGAAGGAATTGAAGAGGATTTTGGAATTTCTGGACCGGATGCATTTTTCACACGATCCAGCTTTCCTTCTTTTAATAACGTATCAATCTCATCGCCGCTAAGTGTTTCAAATTCTAATAAGGTTTTTGCGAGAAGTTCAAGGTGGTCGCGATGCTTTGTCAGAATGCTTTTTGCTTTTGAATAGCCTTCATTGACGATCCGTTTAATTTCTTCATCAATAATTTGAGCCGTTGATTCAGAAACATTTTTATGCTGGGCTACGGAGTGACCGAGGAAAACTTCCTGGGAGTTTTCTCCATAGGTAATAGGACCAAGTTTATCACTCATGCCCCATTCCGTTACCATGCGACGTGCCATTTGTGTGGCCATGCTGATGTCTGAAGACGCGCCAGTTGTGATTTTATTCGCTCCAAAAATCATCTCTTCTGCAATACGCCCGCCCATGGCGACAGCAAGGTCCGCATAAAGTCTTTCCCGGGACATAGAGACGCGATCACCTTCTGGCAAGCGCATCACCATTCCAAGCGCCATTCCCCGAGGAATAATGGTTGCTTTATGGATAGGATCAGAAGCAGGTGAATGAAAGGCAACAACGGCATGACCCGATTCATGATAAGCGGTCAGTCGCTTTTCTTCATCTGTCATAACCATGGAACGACGTTCGCTTCCCATCATAACTTTATCTTTGGCTTCTTCAAGTTCGGCCATTGAAACGGAGCGACGATTCCGTCTGGCTGCGAGGAGGGCGGATTCATTAACGAGATTGGCTAGATCTGCCCCAGAAAATCCAGGGGTTCCCCGAGCAATTACTTTCAGATCCACATTATCGGACAAAGGAACATTACGTGCATGAACGGCAAGGATTTTTTCACGACCCACAACATCAGGATTAGGGACAACGACTTGTCTGTCAAATCGACCCGGTCTCAGAAGCGCAGGATCAAGGACATCTGGACGGTTCGTTGCAGCGATAAGGATAACGCCATCATTCGCTTCAAATCCATCCATTTCAACCAGAAGTTGATTAAGGGTTTGCTCGCGCTCGTCATTGCCACCGCCAAGGCCCGCCCCTCTGTGACGTCCAACAGCATCAATTTCATCGATAAATATAATACAAGGGGCATTCTTTTTTCCTTGATCGAATAAGTCGCGCACACGGCTTGCACCCACGCCTACGAACATTTCAACGAAATCAGAGCCTGAAATGGTGAAAAAGGGAACATTGGCCTCACCCGCAATAGCTCGCGCTAGAAGAGTCTTACCTGTTCCTGGAGGGCCTACTAAAAGGACACCACGAGGAATCTTTCCTCCCAAACGTTGAAACTTTCCAGGATCTCGAAGAAATTCAACAACTTCCTCAAGTTCTTGCTTGGCTTCATCGACACCCGCAACATCGTTAAAAGTCACTTGAGTGGCTTTGTCGTCTAAGAGACGTGCCTTTGACTTCCCAAAACCCATGGCTTTGTTTCCCCCAGACTGCATCTGACGCATAAAGAAAATCCAGACGCCAATCAACAGAATCATTGGGAGCCAAGAAATAAGAATTTGGAAGAACGTTGGGATTTCATCCTCAACGGGGGCAGCTTTAATCCGCACATTGCTTTCTAAAAGCCTGTCAACAAGGTGGGTGTCGTGGGCAGGAATAGCAGATGAAAAGGTGGTTCCGTCGGTCAAATGCCCAGTGACTTGATCCCCTCGGATCAGGACTTCTTGGACACGCCCCTCTTTGGCGTCCTTCAAAAGTGTCGAATAATCAATGTTTATGTGTTGCTTTTGAGCGGGAGGGGATTGAAACAGATTAAATATCGCAACTAAAAAAAGTCCAATAATAATCCAAAGAGCTAAATTACGGTTCATGGGATACGGTTCTCATTTTTATTGAATCTATTTATTTTATATAGTGAATGTTAACGAATCATGAAAGAGGGGCTTCAAATAAAAAAATTTAAGATGATCCATTGCACTCTCGGTATCATAGCAAAAATGAGGGATAGAAACAACAGTTCCATTGACCCAGAGGGCTGGTAGGGTTGGCCAGACGCGGCGTGGAATCGATGAAATAACTTCTTTTTTTAAGCCTGGAGAGGTTCCTAAAGGAGCAAGAAATGTTTCACGTGAAACATTTTTTTTAATCTCGGGGTCAATCCAAAAGCGGTTATCCCATAGGGTTTTCTGCTGTAGCTGGGAGAGGGGGACTTTTTCCGTGACTGCAGAAACTTCACGCAAGAGGAGGATCTCTTCTTGTTTTGGAGCCCAATAAATTCCCCCCGCTGTAAAAGGGGCAGAAGTCTTTAATTTCTCCAAAATAACCTCTACTTGGGATGAGCGTGGAGAATAGCGTTTCCCTGAAAACCACTGCATCAGAAAAGGAAGGAGCCTTTTGGAAATAGCTGGATGTAAGTCTTCAAAAGACTTTTTCTGCAAGGAAAGGTAGCCACCATCGTGCACGTGGACGGTGGTTTGGATAGCTTTTTGAAGCTCGTCATGAATAAAATCAGCGTCGGTCTGTAATTTTTCCATGATATTTGAGAGCCGTTGTTGAGAAAGTCCTTCTTTTCCCAAAAATGTACGTAACCGTCCTCGAAAAAAGCGGGAATTCTGATTGCTAGGATCTTCAATCCATTGTTGATTGTTCGTCATGAGAATGGATTTGAGTCGTTCTTTCGAAAAACCCAGGAGGGGGCGAAGGATTGTGATACCATCTCTAACGATCTCTTTTTTCATGCCTGAAAGGCCATCAAGACCACTTCCTGAAGAAAGACGGAGCCAAAAGGTTTC
>DATKTE010000347.1:0-2765 GCA_035531295.1 Alphaproteobacteria bacterium | reverse complement strand
CTTCTTGCCGCCCTTTTCTCCCCTGTCTGTATAGGCATCCTGAAAGGCGATGAATAAATCTTTAATTAGATGTTTTTCTTCATTCATAGGGTTATTATATTATTATTGCGCAATAATTCAACTCTAATTAAATAACAAATTTTATAAAAATATAATTAACCATAGGAGAGAGCCATGGAAAACGATCCACTAGACATTTTAGATCAACACGCCGAACCCAAGGTAAGGTGCGAAACTTGTGGGCATGACGTCCCTAAGAGCGAGTGGGAGAGCTGTACCCGTCGCAAGCTGACCGAAAAGGTAAAAAATCTCAATCCTTTCAAGAAGTCACGATATACGAATTTGTTTACAAAAATAGCTAAATGTAAAAACTAGAGATTGAATAGATTGAATAGATTGAATGTAAAAAGCCCCGCTTAAATCAGCGGGGCTTTTTCTTTTTAACAGGTGCTTTTTTTAACAACATTAGGATAAACTTTAGCCATTTTGGCCAGAATCCTCTCTTCTTCTTTTTTATCCCTTTCCCGTTCTTTTCTGCGTTCCTCTTCTCTTTTTGCGATAGAGCAATCGAGTAGCTTAATTAGCTTCTGATCCTCGATTACTTCAAAATAAAAAAGATTGATGTCGCTTGAGGTCCCCATGTAACGAATCTTTCCATTTTTATCTATGTTAGCTATATGACACTGGACGTGATGTAGATTCACGTGTGGAATATGCCGTGTGGGCTTTGCAAAAACCGCCACAAATGATCCATCCTCGCTTGGGTGTTTAAAATATTGCAGAGCATCTACCTTCACTCTTAGCCAGACATCCTTCTCAAAGGTTTGCCGGAAGTGCTCAACATCCTCTTCGGTTTTTCTGAGTATGTATTTGCTAAACCAATCTTTAATTTTTCCCATTATATTTTCCCCCGTTAAGTAAATCGCCTACCACGTTGCCTAGGTCGATAGCTTTATTCTTTTCCAAGGCATCAACCTTCTGCTCCAACCTTAAGATTCGTTTCTCTAAATCGGGAGAACCAGAAGCCCACTTGGCCCACCAAACATTGCTATAGAAGGCTGCGACAAAAGCCCCTATGAATACAACAATTAATCCTACTGTTTTGAGCTTATTCATTATTTCTTCTCCATTTCTATTTTTTCCCATTTATAGCCAGTAGCGAAGGCGTTACGCACATGCCACCAAAAGATGCCAGCCATAAAGATCGGGGTTAGCAGTAATCTAAGTGCTTTTTTTCTCATAGCAACTATTCCTCCTCGTGGAAGTTGTATTTATACTCTGGGCCCTCTTCTCGATAAACAACCCATTTGCCATCGATTCTCCTAAGAACACCCAGCGAATCTTCTTGCCATTTGCTCATTACAACTCCAGACGCAAGAGATCCTGCCGAGTTATCTTTGGTGGAAAATCTAATGCGGTCACCCTTTATTAAAGCCACAAAATAAATATCAGTCCAGCCATCCTTTCCCATCTTGCTAGACAGTGACGTTCCTGTTTTCTTTTCCCAGTAGCTTTTAATGGCATTAAATATCCTTAAATCTTCTCCCTGTAATGGATCTGCTCCTATGTTTCCGATGGATATGTCAGACGGCTTATGGTCGGCAAAACAGAATACCTTTGCAATCTCTCCAGTGCTTTCAACTTTCACTCCGCCCTGAGAGAAGAGTGGGCCAGATAACATAATTAGTACAGCTACTACTTTAAACATATTAACTCCTGGGCATACGTTGAGGTTCGAGGGCCGCTAAAGCTGCTCTCATTTCTTTAACATCTTCTCTTGTTTTGGTTTCACAAGCTTGCTTGGCGGCTCTTGCAACTCGCTCGAGAGCTTCAAGTCTTTCTGCACAAACTCCGGAGGTTTGCTGTTTTCTTTCGTTTTCGTTCAGGGCCTTGCGGAGCTCTCTTTCGAGACTATTGAAATCGTCCCTTTTTCTATCAAGCATGTACTCGGTATTTTCGAGCCGACCCATGGTCCTCTCAAGCTCAGCATCAAGCTGTGCCATGTTGAATTTAAGGCTCTCTACTTCGTCTAAAAGCTTCTGCTTCTTCGCCGCCTTATGAGATCGTCTGCTGTAATCGAAAGACCCCACCAGTATGTGCCCTAAGCTTCCGTCCCATCCTGAATGATAGCTTTTATCTTTTTTAAAACTACCCAAGTGAATATCGCCACGGAGGTACATTGGGTTATTTTTGTAGAATTTATTCATCACGACCTCTTGTAGTTCTTTATCAGGTAATGCCTCGATATGGTGCGTGGCCGCTTACCATCCTGGCTGATCCAGTAGTGGTTTCTTTTTAGTTTTGATCCAAAGTAAACGCTGAGATTCATAACTCTTATAGTTATAGCTGGGTACTTTTTATTTATCCAATTATCTGTTCCTAGTATCTTCATGACTCTATCCGAGTTGGTGTACAGGACTTTTCTTTTGCAATTGCCTGAGAGGTCATCATGCGACACATGGCAACTCTGTAAGCCGCAGCTTGGTTTAGCTTAGATTCATTTTTGAGAACAGTGCTTAGCTTTTTTAGAGCGGCAGTTTTAGTGGGCCCAGAAACCCACTGTTGGGCTTTTACGCTGATTCCTCTTCCGGTCAGCGAAGCTTTAGCCATCCACTTTCTCTTGTCGATTTGCTTAGCTATAATTTTAAGCATGATTACTCCTAATATATGTCCATGATCCAACGAGCTTTTTGTTTTTACCTAAACTCCATGATCCCATAGTGCATTTTCCATTAGTACTCCACTGGATTTCCAGTGAGAACATC
>DATKTE010000346.1:0-5512 GCA_035531295.1 Alphaproteobacteria bacterium | reverse complement strand
TTGCGTTTAGCTTTTGGATCGAGAAAGCTAAATATTGCTGTAAGCATCTCTGGAGGTAAATTCTGTAATTTTAGAGCGTGCTCATTCTTAAAGTTATCTAATGGCCTATGAAAAATATTTATAGCTTGAAGAAGAATCCAGCTTTTGACAGATGAGAGGTTTACCTTTGAATTATAGCCCAAGGCCATGTATGCCTCAGGGCTTACTTGATTCAAAGAATGCATGGTTGAAGATATTTGCATATTTGCATATGTGCATCAAACGCTTTTTGAGCAACCTCTAATGAGGAAAAGTTTTTTACAGTTGATGCAAATTTCTCTATTTTTTCTTTCTGGTTATTAGAAAAACTTCCATATTTTGCTTGGAAATTAGCTAGAAGCTCTGAGATTTTTTGTTCCAAAAGACTTGATAATTCTTCTCTTTTTTTTGCAATCTTCTGAGCGATTGGGAGAGGGTTTTCTGTCTCGTCTTCGCCTTTTACTTTTTCTTTTTCCTTATATGTAGTCTTGTTATCGCGTTCTTCTTCCTTTTTTTCTGAACTTTCAACGCTTTGGGAGGAGTTGGGTGTGCTTTCTGATTCTTCCTTTCTTCTTTTTGTTGCTGAAGGATAACTGTTTCCTTCCTTAGCTTTTCTCGGTTCCTCTCGTTTGCGCTTTTGCCCAGAATTGAAGCTATCTGCATCAACTTCCATTGACCACGAAGGTTGAAAGGCTGAGCTCAACATACTCATCAATACAATTAAACTGATCTGCTTTTTCACTGTAACCACCACTTGTACTATACATTTTAAATAATATCTCGCGTATAATATGTAAAGTACAAAAAGTCAATTATTTTTACTTCTATTAAAATACAAAAATGTTTAGTTAGTATAGAGCATGCAGGCGCCCATTAAAAGTTCTCGTTAAAAAATTGACTTTTTAAGTAATATATAATAAAGAAGATAAAAATTTTGTGAAAGAATTTTAAAAATTGGTAACTACTCACCCGACCCCACATACGGTGTCATCCCTCGCCTTCGCGAGGGCAAGCTCTTGGTAAGAAATGCTTTGTTTTCCAAGGGAAAACATTAGCATTTCTTGACCGAGGATCTTATAGACCGAGAGATCCTTGGCAAGAAAAGGTAAGCTTTTTCTTCGAAAAATCAACCTTTTCTTGCCAAGGATGACACGGATGGGTGAGTAGTTACAAAAATTGTTTTGTTGTTTTTTAAGTAAGGAAATTAGGTGATAAACTTTCTTGTTTTATTGTTGTTTCTGTTTCTTCTTACCCCTACCACTACTCCACCTAAAGAACTGCCTTCACCCCCTCTTCACGTGGTGCAAAAGCCTATCCTGCAATCTTTTAAAGTTGATAAAGTCGTTGTTCATAAATCAAAACGCACACTCATCTTGGAAGGTCAAGGCAGGGTGATAAAATCTTATAAAGTCGCCTTAGGCAGATCTCCTCAAGGACATAAAGAACAAGTGGGGGATAATAAAACCCCTGAAGGGCGCTATATTATTGATAGACGCAACCCACGCAGCGCGAATTATCATAAAGCGCTGCACATTTCTTACCCCAACCGAGAGGACTGTTCAAATGCCAAGAAAAAAGGCTGTTTACCCGGGGGGGATATCTTTATTCATGGGATTCGAAAATCTCTCAGATTTTTAGGAAAAGCGCATAGTCTTACTGATTGGACACGGGGTTGTATCGCTGTCAGTAATGATGAGATCGACGAGATCTTTGAGCTAGTTCAAGAGGGTACACCGATTGAGATTCGGCCTTGATGTACTCTCCTGATACTCATCAACCCTTGACATCAACCTAAAAGCAAGCTGTCCTTATTATAGAAAATAAGGAGGCCTCATGTTTAAGGATCGCTCTCATCTCCAAGCCGTGATTGAAAAAGCGTGGGAGGAACGTCAGCAACTTACCCCCGAAGTCACGGGTGAAGTCCCTGAAGCTGTCCGAGAAATTCTCTTTGAGTTGGATCGAGGAGAGTTAAGAGTTGCAGAAAAAATAGGAGACAAATGGCTTACCCACAGTTGGGTCAAAAAAGCGATTCTTCTTTCCTTTCGACTGAATGATTCGTTCGTCATGAATCATACTTATTCACCTGCCTATGATAAGATCCCTTTAAAGTTTGAAGAATGGAGTGCGGATCAATTTCAGGAAGCAGGCTTCCGTGTTGTTCCAGGAGCCGTCGTGCGTCATTCAGCTTATATAGCACCTGGTGCGGTCATCATGCCTTCGTTCATCAATGTGGGGGCTTATATTGATAGCGGAACGATGATTGATTCTGCCGTACGAATTGGATCGTGTGCCCAGATTGGGAAAAATTGCCATCTTTCGGACAACGTTGGTATCGGAGGGGTGCTTGAGCCGCCCCAAGCAGATCCCGTGATTATTGAAGATAATTGCTTTATTGGGGCCTGCAGTGAAATTTTGGAAGGGACATTTGTCGGTGAAGGGAGTGTTCTCGGTGCAGGAGTTATCCTAACAGCTTCGACAAAAATTGTTTCACGTGAAACAAATGCCATCACCTACGGATACATTCCCCCTTATTCTGTTGTGGTTCCTGGCGTTCTTCCTGATCCGGTTCTCACCAAACCCGGACTTGCCTGTGCAGTTATTATTAAACACGTTGATGAAAAGACCCGTTCTAAAACCTCAATTAATGAGCTGTTGCGGTGAAAATAGATCCCGTTTCTCTAAGTCAAAAACTGATTCGCTGTCCCAGTGTGACGCCAAAAAATGAAGGGGCTCTTGAAATTTTGGAGGACTCTCTCTCAGCCCTTGGGTTTACTTGTGAGCGTTTTGATTTTGAGGGCATCGTCAATCTTTATGCTCATAAAGGTTCTGGAAGACCGCACTTGTGCTTTGCAGGACACACAGATGTGGTGCCTGTAGGGGAGGCGACTCTCTGGGCACATAGCCCCTTCCAAGGAGAAATTAAGGATGGCCAATTGTGGGGGCGGGGTTCGGCCGATATGAAGTGTGCTATTGCATGTTTCATAAGTGCTCTTTCCGGCTTTTTAGAGCAAAATTCTTTTCAAGGCACACTAAGTCTTCTGATTACAGGTGATGAAGAGGCAGACGCTTTGTATGGAACGCAGCACGTTCTTCCTTTTTTGGCTGAAAGAGGAGACATTCCTGATCTTTGTCTCATTGGAGAGCCTTCATCCCTTCATAAAGTGGGGGATACTTTAAAAATAGGAAGACGAGGAAGCATGACAGGTCATCTGATTTGTTATGGGAAGCAGGGGCATATTGCCTACCCTCAATACACAGATAATCCAATTCCACGGATGTTGAATTGCCTTAAAGCCCTTTACAATCATAAATTTGATTCGGGTTCAGATCGCTTTGAAGCTACCCGTTTTGAAGTTACATCCGTTGATGTAGGGAATCCGGCAACCAATATCATTCCTTATAAAGTTGAAGCTCGCTTTGGGATTCGTCACAATAGATTGCAAAAAACAGAAGAGGTAGCCGATGTCGTTCGATCAATTTGCACAAGAGAAGGGGCTCAGCATGATCTTGATCTTGTCCAGCATGGGAATGCTTATCTCACAGAGGATGAAGAAAAAATTCAGTTTCTTCAAAAGGCTGTAGAAGTTGTAACCGGGCACCTCCCTGCCCTGAGTACCACAGGCGCAACGACAGATGGGCGATTTATCGGTGCCTATTGTCCTGTCGTTGAGTGCGGTATGCTAGAGGCTACCATGCATCAAGTGGATGAGCACGTGGCTGTTGATGATATTGAACTTCTTACCAAAATTTATGAGTCTGTTTTGAAAGGTTTTTTTTAGGGAAAAACCGAATAAACATCAAGAAAGACTGGATTGCTTCGATTCCTACGGAACCTCGCAAAGACGATTTTTCCCAGCCGTCTTTGCGAGGGGCTATGCTCCGAAGCAATCCAGGAGTCTGCCAGGTTTATCTATTTGGTATAATTTTAATTTGTGACCCACACAAGAAACATTATTTCTATTGACCCCCTGTCTCAATGGCGTAAAATTTTGACGTTATTCGGCTCATCAAAAAGAGAGATAGAGGATTGAATATGCCTGAAAATAATAAAAACATTGTAAAATCAATTATTTCCTCATCCATCGGCAACGTCTTGGAATGGTATGAATATGCACTCTATGCTTATTTTTCAACCGTCATTAGCACCCTCTTTTTTCCAACAAACGATCGCTTTGTTTCAATTATCCTCACTTTTTCAACTTTTGCCGTGGGACTTGCTGCGCGGCCATTTGGTGGTATCATCTTTGGATATATCGGCGATAAATTCAGTCGCAAGAAAATGTTAACCATAACAATTTTGCTGATGTCTATACCCACACTTTGCATAGGATTTCTCCCTACTTACGAAAAAATAGGGCTTGCTGCGCCTCTAATATTGATCTTTCTGCGTATTATTCAAGGGGTCGCCTTAGGGGGAGAATTTGGGGCCTCTTGCGTTTATTTGTATGAGTCGGTTCCGCAAGGAAAAAGAGGTTTTTTTGGCTCCTTTGCCTTGACCGGTGTTGGAATGGGGCTGGTTTTAAGTGCTTGTACAATTTTAATCGTTGAATCCTGGGTTAGCAAAGAAACGCTTTATGCTTATGCATGGAGAATTCCATTTTTTATAAGCGTTATAGGAAGTTTATTAGCCTTTTATATGAGAAGAAATCTTTTAGAAACGCCAGATTTCTTGAGTGTGCAGCAAGAACAAACGATTGTCCGCAACCCCCTTCTCGAGCTCTTTAGCAATCACAAAGCATCCTTACTTGGTTTGTTTGCCATTTTCTTGACGACACAAATTTCTTTTTTTGTTGTCTTTATTTTTGGCAAAACCATGATGATTGATTTTCTACACTATGATTCACGCACAGCTGGACAATTTAACTTAACGACGATGGTGAGCTATACCATCTCTACAATGGCTTTTGGCTATTTGTCAGATAAAATTAACAAGCGCTACATTATACTTTTTGGGACGATAGGTATTTTCGTTTCTGTCTTCCCGTTCATTCATTCATTGGAAAACGGATTTTCCGCACTGATCTTTATCATGTCCCTTCTTCTTGGGGCATTTATTGGTATGACAGAAGGAACGCTTAATCCCATTGTGGCTGAAACCTTTCCAACGAATATTAGGGCGACAAGTGTGGCATTTTGCTGGAATTTTACATCGATTGCCTTTGGAGGGGTTGCTCCCATTATATCCATGTGGCTCATCCAGAATGGGGGAGGTGTGAGTGCTGTTGCCTATTATTTAATGTTCGCCTGCACAGTAACCATTGTGAGTACGCTTTATATGCTTATTAAAGTTAAAACTGCTAAAGAAAGAATAGTTGAATCCTCAGGAGCTGTAACAGCTAATACACTTTAAATTTAATTAACGTAAGGCGTGCGCCACTGACGCGGATAAAGCGTTGAGCCCACATGACAGGTGTAAAGAAAACATGCTATAGGGAGGGCAGTTAAGACAAAAAGGAGTTTTCCATGAGCTGGTTTACCACTTTCGTACGGCCAA
>DATKTE010000345.1:0-3595 GCA_035531295.1 Alphaproteobacteria bacterium | reverse complement strand
TCTTTGTACTTGGGTGGCTGTGTAGTGTTCTGTATCTTTAACAATCGATGGACCTTCAAGTTGGACTGATATAGCGTTCTCACGGCTATACCCTGGCAAATCTTTGACGGCAGCATCTTGAATAATATGGTGTGAGTCTTTTATTTTATTTTTTACAAGAGCCTTATGCAACCCATACACTTTACCTGAAGGCAAGGTATAAATTCGCATGCTAGAAGTTGGTTCCGCCACAAGAGTTGCTCTCTGAGAAAATCCTCTTTTTATCAACTCTTGTTTAGCCCGTATATTCTCCTCATTTGAACCAATCTACAGTTTGGATATCAAGTCAGCATTTTTTAAGAATCAACTCTTTTATAATGTGAAAAATCATCAACAAAATTCCAATAATCCACACTCAAACCGTCACTTAATTTTTTCAAACTAAATTTTTTACTATCCATATCTGCAACTAAATCATATATATCATCACGTTCTATCATCCATAGAAAGTTATTTAATGCACCATCGATCGAATCAATGATGAGATTTTCGATTGCTTCCATTTCCTGACTTTCTATTCCCTTAAGTTTTTCTGCAATTTGTAAGCTAATTTTATCTTTGATTTCGCCTTTTATAGTTTTTATTGATTCTCTTATAGTTTTATCTCTCGCAGATTCTATTAACTTCTCACCGAAATTATTCAATATTTTTCTTGTGTTGTCGTTCATTATCTTATTTTTCCTATTTTCCCCCGCCCCAGGGTATTGTTGTAGGCTCTGTAATGCCTTGTTTTATTAAATCCTGTACAGATTTTTCAACTATAATTATCGCTTTTTCTCTTGGGGCTCCAGCTTTAACAAGAGATTCTATTGCTATACGTGTATGCTCTTCCAGAGTATTTGGTCGGCCACTTTTTGCAAACTCACGATAAAGCTGTTGCTGAAAACCCGTAATTTTTGAATGTTTAACACCAAGAGAATCCATAAACTCTTCGCTAATCGAAAATGCCTTCTTAAGGTCATAATTAACATCCCCTTCGAAGGCTTTTTTTGAATGCACATGATGGCCTCCTGTATGGCGATACTCTCCCATATCGGGACGTTGTTTTCCAGCTTTCGTTTCTGAAGCAGTAGACGATGTTGTCTGCCTAGGCTGAGGAGCTGTTTTTACCACAGGTGTATTCGGCACTTCCCGTATTTGAGGGGTCGAATTCGGATGCCCCACTGCAGAAGGAACCAATGTTACCCTCGACGTTGTTGAGGTGGTCGTTGTCGTTGTTGTAACAGCGGTTGTCTGAGAAAGACTCGCTTCAGCCCTCCCCCTATTCAAAGCCTCAACCAGACTTGAACCCCTAGAAAATTCTGTTGTTTGTCGCTTGATGCTCGTGAATGTTGTTGCGGCGCTTTCTTCGGCTGTGACCGCGGCTTTCCCTACCGCATGGGTTACTACCTTTTGTTCAGCTTTAACGGCTTTTCGTCCAGCCTGTTCCACACCCGCTGCCACTTTCTGCTCAATCTTTACAGCTTCTTTTTCAACAGCTCCAACAACGGTCCTCAGGGTTTTAACGACAGCACCCGATCCAGGAGGAGCCTTGAAGGGATTAAATAAAAGGGCTGCTGCATGAACGCCTATATAGGTTCCATCGCCTATCCATTGTCCCGTTAATTGGTCTCTCGTGATTTCCCGAAACTCTCGGCGAAAATCTGTCCGTAATGTATCAGCTACAGTATCAATCCCATCTGATATCATCCCATTCATTTGATGAGCTGCTCTCATTGGAGCTACGTTAGGCACAAAATCTAGTCCATAAACCGCCAATGTTCGGGCGAGATCAGCGGGCGATATATTTTGTGAGTCGGTTAACTGGTTACTTTATCTTTTGCAAGAGCTGCTTGGGCTGCCATTTTTCTTGATGCTCCACCTGCAATCAGTGATTCTAATGCAATTCTGGAATTTTCTTCCAGGGGCTTAGGTCGCTCTATAGATGTGGTTGCACTTTCTTTATAAACCTTTAATATGACTGAATAATGGAAATTGTTTCATTACAATCAAAACATATGAAAACATAAATCATCCCACAATCTGCTATTTGAAACTCATCATTAATTGAATCTAGCTGTCCATAAAAACTCATTTTTACAGAACAAGAAGAACATTTAGGCCAGCTTTCCTGCTGTATAAAGTCCGGTGATCCACCCAGTTGATGTCGAGTACCTACTTTATCGGGTGCCCATTTAAATTTAGGAAGGCTTCTGGCTTCTTCATCCATTGGTTTTGGAATTAATTTAAAAGAGGGGATCATTTTTATATTAGTCATTCTTTGTATCCATGTAAATTTAAACCATTAAGTTTATACTCATCCATCAATTTACCACCAAATTGATAAATTTCTCTAGTGCTAGCATTTGGGTTTCTTTCGATGAAGTTAAGCCATCTCTTGTTCCATTTTCCAGGGAGGCCTGCATTACCTTTCCCATGCAATCCTTTCAGATGAGTAGTTTCTCCAACAGACACTGTAAACTTATCAATATTAATGCCTCTTTGCTCAAAGAATTTTTTAAATTGCTGCGGAAAAATATGATGATCTGCCATCTTAGGCGCTTTCAAAGCAGGTATACTAGTTGCGATAGGAGTTTTAGGCACTTCTCGTATTTGAGAAGCCGGAGCGGTATTCACATTTACAGGTGCAGGAACTGTTGATGCGGGAATAGGTTTTACCCCAGAAGACTTCGTTGACCCAACAACTGCTAGAGGTATTCCAGCGCCAAGCCCTACTATTTGCGATTGCAAACCGTTAAATTCACGCTCCGAAGTCTGTTCGAGTTTTTTACGCTGCTCGGGAGTGAATTGTCCTAATGGATCATTCTCCTGTATTCTTATCGACGTTAGCTCTGCTAACGGAAGACTCGCAATCTCTGCAAATCGATCTGCCGCAGGTTGCCCCGTGCTCTGCGCGAGATGTATGTTTTTTAATTTATAATAAAGGTACTCAGCATCTAATGCGAGTCTCTTGCCAGTCCTTGGTGTAGGAGGCCCTTTAGGATGCTTTATGGCTTTATAATCTTCGCTGAATTCCTTTAAGGATTTGTCCTGCGCTGCTTGCCATACCTCATAGCTTTGTGGATCTATTGATGTCGTCTGAGTTTGTTTTTGAACGCTTTCTTTTTTGGATGGTGAAGTTTTAGCATGAGGTGTTTCCTCCCCCTTTGCAGAACTCTTTGCCGACGGCTTCGTGTTCTTCGCGGGTGACGCAAGCTGTGCGTTTCGAACAGCTGTCTTTATTTGTTTTTGCTGTTGGACCGCACGGTTCGATTTAAGGGTTTCTCCAGAGGAAGATTGGTTTATCACAGGAGGAGTTGCTGAGGATCTCGACGCTGCTCCAGCCGCTTTTTTCTGAGGCGTGTGAGGTGAAACCCCTTGCTTCTCGATGTGATGATTTAAATTCACCCCGACTAAAGGAGAGGTATCTGCCGGAGAAGGGATGGGTATTGCCTGCGTCATTGAGCTTCTTGAAGGAGCCTCAGAAGCGCGCTCTCTCGCGGCATCACTTTGACGACGATCCCTCACAAGTCTCGCGCGTAATCTCTGCTCTTCTGGAGAATCCAGTGAGCTAAAA
>DATKTE010000344.1:0-2301 GCA_035531295.1 Alphaproteobacteria bacterium | reverse complement strand
CGTAAATCATAAACAACTGCCCCCGATAAGAAACATGTCACGCCTGCCCCAACTCATCAGAAAGGGATTCGGGCGTGACACCAAGCTTTGCAATAGCTTTTTCCCATTTCTTTTCAATAGACGTTTGAAAAAGGATTTCAGAGTCAGCTTCAACCTGCAGCCACCGATTACTATGAAGTTCAGAATCAAGCTGGCCGGGGCCCCATCCAACATAGCCCATTGCCAAAAGGCATTCTTTTGGACCGTTCCCTTCAGCTATTGCCTGAAGCACATCAACGGTTGCCGTCAGAGCAATATGATTTCCTAGGGGAACCGTGCCAGGATGTGTAAAGTCATCGGAATGAAGAACAAATCCTCGCCCCGTATCAACCGGGCCACCAAAATAAATAGGTAAATCTCTTCTTATTGACTCTTGTGGAAGATTTAAGTATTCTAATAATCCTTTGAGAGTGAGGTCTCCCAAATGTTTATTTACAACAAGACCCATGGCTCCATTGGTATCGTGCCCGCAAATGTAAATGACAGTTTTTTCATAGCGAGGATCTTGCAGGTGTGGCATTGCTAACAAAAATTGCCCTGTCAAATACCCCGAAAATTCTTGTTTTGATTTTGTTTCTTCTGTCATAGTATATTTATGCCACAAGATGAGTTAAAAGTTTATTACAAATGCTAGATTTTATGAAAATTCTCGGCTATCAATTCTTCGTGGGACTTTTATGTCTCTTTATTTGCACGACTGCAATTTATGCACAAGATAAAGCCCCTGTTGAGATGAAATTACTAGCTGGTGGCCCCAAAGGCGAGAGAGTCCTTGTCGGAGTTTTACTGACTATTCCCAAAAACTGGCACGTCTATGCTCCTAACCCCAAAGGAGAAGAAGGGGCAGGCTTTGAGCCAGAAATGACATGGGAGAAGTCTACAAATCTTAAGAGTGCTAAGATTCTATGGCCAATTCCTCATAAAACCGAAATCCAAGATCAGTCTTCCTATGTTTATGAGGGACAAACACTCATTCCGCTTGAATTAATACCCTATCGAGAAAAAGATCCCATTGCTCTTAAATTAAAAGTTTCCTTTTTAGCTTGCTCTTCCATGTGCATTCCTCTTGAAGAAACGCTCTCAATTACGCTGCAACCTAATGAGAAGCAAGATCCAGCCTTTAAAGCTATCCTTCAGCAGGAAAAAGAAAACAATGAGCTTTCGCTTTTTATTCTTCTAACCATTGCCCTTTTGGGCGGGTTCATCTTAAATTTCATGCCCTGTGTCTTGCCAGTCTTGTCACTTAAGGTTATGTCTCTCGTTAAGCAATCTAAAAAGAGCCATACAGCTCAAGCTAAGCATAGCTTTTTCATCACAGGTCTTGGAATTCTTACCTCTTTCCTTCTTCTTGCCTTATTAACAGTTGTATTAAAAGCATCTGGCAGTGCTTTTGGTTGGGGAATTCATTTTCAAAATCCTCACTTCCTCCTCTTTATTTTTCTCGTTCTTGTTGCCTTTTCTGCAAGTCTTGGAGGTATTTTTGAAATTGATCTTCCCTCTGGCCTTGGCACATGGCTTATCACCCATGAAGGAAAGGGAAGGGTCAAAGACTTTCTGTCAGGGGTGTTCGCAACCCTTCTTGCGACCCCTTGTTCGGCACCTTTCGTGGGAACGGCTCTCACCTTTGCCTTAGCACGAAACAGTGAGGATATCTTTTTGGTCTTTTTCTTTTTAGGCCTAGGCTTTGCTTTTCCTTATTTTTTGGTAGCCTCTCTCCCTCAACGTTATATTTTGCTTCCAAAGCCCGGGGCATGGATGGCGTGGGTACAGGGTGTTTTGGGAGTGGGGCTTGCTCTAACGGCTCTTTGGGTTGGATGGATTCTTAGCTTCCATCTCGCGCTTTGGGTATTATTTTTAAGCACATTTTTAGCCCTCATCGCCCTCTCTCTGTTTTGGGTAAAACACCATAAAAAGCCTTCCCTAAAAGCCTGGTTGTATGCGGCTCCCCTTTTCCTTCTAGCTTGGAGTCTTTCCTGGGTTACCCTAGATACAAAAGTTGATCTAGCCCATAAGCAAGCGAAAGGATCACCCCATCTTGAGCTTTGGCAACCTTTTGACCCCCTGGCCATTCATACCTTAGTAAGTCAAGGTAAGACGGTTTTTGTGGATGCAACCGCTGAATGGTGCGTAACGTGTGCTGTGAATAAAAGCCTTGTCTTAAATGACCCCGCCATCACAAGCTTACTTGTAAACCCAAATGTCATTGCCATGCGAGCCGATTGGACAAAACAGGACCCAACAATCACCAGTTTTCTGCAAAAA
>DATKTE010000343.1:0-5911 GCA_035531295.1 Alphaproteobacteria bacterium | reverse complement strand
TTGGAGGAATCGATCGTCGTTCATGTCCCCTGATTTGGATTTTTCTTCTAAAGTTTCCTCTTGGGCTCTAGAAGAAGTCGCACGGGGGCTGGCTGGGATAACCACGTCATCTTCTTTAGATTGCCTTTTGCGGATAGGTTTGTCTTTTTCGTGAGTCCCAAGCACGATCCATAAGCGATATCCTAAGAAGGCTGCGATCGCTCCGAGGAGTATGAGGTCTAAAAAAGCCATGAAATTTATCCTTTCGTTTCTATTGTTATACAAGGATTTCTTATCGTTGTCATCTTAGGCTTGCATCCTTTGAAAAAATTGTTAATATAGCTTCAAATTGCTAATGGTCAACAAGAGTGGGTCAAAGCCCGCTTTTTTTATTGAGTAAGCGGAAAGACAGTGAGTTTGGAACAACGCATAGATAACATTATTACGCCTGCCCTCCTCGATAGGGGATTTAGGGTTGTTCGTGTGCAATTACAAGGTTCTAAGCGGAAAAACCTTCAAATCATGATTGAGCGTATGGACGGGGTAGATATTACTGTTGATGACTGTGCAAATGTCAGCCGAATTATTTCTGTCTTGTTAGATGTAGACGATCCGATCCATGAGTCCTATATACTAGAAGTAAGCTCCCCTGGTTTGGATAGGCCTCTCATCACAAAGAGTGATTTTAGTCGGTTTGCTGGTTCAATGGTTAAAGTTGAACTGAAAACCCCTTATAATGGAAGTCGCAGGTTCCATGGCCATTTATTGGGGATGGAGGGTGATCTTGTAAAAATTGAGCTCGATCCCCAAAAGGAAGTTGCAGAGTTCGCCTTTTCTGACATACAAAAGGCTAAACTCATTCCTGATTATGAAATATTAAGCTCAAATTGAGGAAACTATGACGGAAATACATACAGGCCCCGGAAATCGAGAACTTTTAATGGTTGCTGAAACAGTTGCCCGGGAAAAGTCTATTGAAAAGGATCAAGTATTAGAAGCTATGGAACAGGCCATCCAAAAGGCTGGTCGGTCCAAATATGGCTATGAGCATGATATTCGTGCTAAAATTGATCGTAAAACAGGCGATATTAGCCTGGTCCGGTGCAGAGAAGTTGTGGATGAAATTGAAAACCCCGCGACTCAAATGACACTCGCCGAAGCCCAATCTGTTGACCCAAATCTAAAGGTGGGTGACCTTTTAACAGAGCCCCTCCCGCCAATTGATTTTGGACGTGTTGCTGCACAAACAGCTAAGCAAGTTATCTTTCAGAAAGTACGGGATGCTGAACGCCTTCGTCAGTACGAAGAATACAAAGACCGCGTTGGCGATATCGTCAGTGGCATCGTTAAACGCATCGAATTTGGAAATGTTTTCATAGAATTAGGGCGGGCAGAAGCACTTTTACGCCGCGATGAGATGATTCCTCGTGAAAATCTTCGCGTGAGTGACCGTGTCCGTGCTTATATTTTTGACGTGAGAGAAGAACCTCGTGGCGCTCAAATATTTATTTCCCGAAGTCGTCCAGAATTCATGGCAAAGCTTTTCACGCAAGAAGTCCCCGAGATTTATGATGGCATTATTGAAATAAAAGCCGTGGCCCGCGACCCAGGGAGCCGAGCAAAAATTGCGGTTACGACCTCAGACCCCTCCATTGATCCTGTGGGATCTTGTGTGGGTATGCGAGGAAGCCGCGTACAAGCTGTTGTTGCTGAACTTCAAGGCGAGAAAATTGATATTATTCCATGGTCAGGCAACCCCGCAACCTTTGTTGTAAACGCGTTAGCTCCAGCTGAAGTTGTAAAAGTTGTGGTTGATGAGGAAAGCCAACGCATCGATGTGGTTGTCCCTGATGATCAACTTAGCCTTGCTATCGGACGACGTGGTCAAAATGTACGCTTAGCGTCAATTCTCACAGGCTGGAAGATAGATATTTTAACTGAAGCCCAAGAATCCGATCGACGCGCCGAAGAAGTCAAGGCCCGCTCAGATCTTTTTATCAAAGCCTTAGACGTAGATGAGATGATTACTCACCTCCTTATTGGTGAAGGTTTCACAAAAATTGAGGAAGTTGCTTATATCGATACTGGCGAACTCTCCTCGATTGAAGGTTTTGATAATGAATTAGCAACAGAGTTGCAAGATCGTGCTAAAACGTACCTAGAAGCGCAAGAACGTCATTTGACAAAACGTTTAAAGGAGCTCAAAGTAGCCAAAGATTTAACCTCTTTAGAAGGTCTAGATCTCGATATCCTTGTTGCGCTTGCAGAAAAAGGGATTAAGAAGCTAGACGATCTAGGGGATTTAGCAGGGGACGAACTCCTCGAGCTTCTACCGCCGGGACGTATATCCGAGGAAAAAGCTCAAGAAATTATTATGGCAGCCCGGGCTCACTGGTTTGAGGCTGAAGCCCCATCAACTGAAAGTTAGTCGCTAATGACAGATACAGACAGGAAAACTACAACTAAAAAGCCACTGACGCTTTCTCCTAAAACGCTTACCTTAAAAAAAGGAAGCGAAGGGGCTCATGTGCGCCAAAGTTTTACCCATGGACGTTCAAAAACCGTAACTGTGGAAGTAAAGAAGAAGCGGGTTGTTCTCCCAGGGCAACAAAAGCAAGAAGGAAGGTATGCAGCGGACGGACAACCCCTCAGCAGCACGGGCCTTACCCCTCAGCAGGTAGAAGAACGTTTAAAAGCACTTCATGGGGCTATGAAGACTCAAGCTCTAGAATCAGAGCGCATGCGGCAGGAAGCCATTGAAGAGCAAAATATTCTCGACGAGAAAGCTCAAGAGGCAGCGAGTCCCCCAGTTGAGGAAAAGCCCTCCTCAGAAGCGCCGCCCTCTCCTCCTGAAACCGAAGCAGAGGCTATTCCTCCAACGGAAGCCATTCAAAAAAAGAAAACAGTTTTTTCTTCCTATGCTGATGAAGAGGAAGAGTCTCGTCGCGGCAAAGGAGAGACAAAAGTTAAAGCCCCTGTCGTTAAACGGGCTGAACCTCGCCGGCGCAGCGGCAAGCTAACCGTGGTTCAAGCTTTAAGAGGCGACGAGGATAAGCCTGGGCGTAGTCTTGCTGCTATGAAAAGACAACGCGAAAAACGCAGAATGGCAGGCTTAGAAAAGCCTCAACAAAAAGTTATTCGCGAAGTTATTATTCCAGAAGTTATCACTGTCCAAGAATTAGCTAGCCGTTTAGCTGAACGGAGTTCGGATGTTATTAAGTCTTTGATGAATATGGGAGTGATGGCAACCATTACTCAATCCATTGATGCAGATACGGCAGAGCTTATTGCCACAGAGTTTGGACATCAGGTCAAACGCGTTTCAGAGTCAGATATTGAGATAGGTCTTCATGTTAAAGACGAGGATTCATCCCAAATGAAGTCGCGTCCACCTGTGGTTACAATTATGGGACATGTGGATCATGGAAAAACTTCGCTTTTAGACGCTTTACGGAAAACCGACGTCGTCGCCGGAGAAGCAGGTGGAATTACGCAACATATCGGTGCTTATCAAATCGCCTTAAAATCAGGCGATAAAATTACCTTCATTGATACGCCAGGTCACGCTGCCTTTACAGAAATGCGAGCACGCGGTGCGAATGTAACTGATATTGTTGTGCTTGTGGTTGCTGCCGATGATGGGGTAAAAGATCAGACAATCGAAGCCATTCGTCATGCTAAAGCGGCTAATGTGCCTATAATTATTGCAATTAATAAAATCGATAAACCTGATGCAGATCCCGACCGGGTGAGAAACATGCTTATGCAGCATGAAATCTTTCTCGAAAAAGTTGGGGGGGATACATTGGATGTGGAAGTTTCTGCTAAAGCGGGTATTAATCTCGATAAACTCGAAGAAACAATCCTTCTTCAAGCCGAAATATTAGACCTGAAAGCCTCTTCCAATCGCCCTGCTGAGGGTGTTGTTGTTGAATCAAAATTAGAGCGAGGTCGTGGAGTCGTTGCAACCATTCTTGTCCAAAAAGGAACTCTTAAGATAGGCGATCTTTTTGTGGCAGGATCTGAACATGGACGCGTTAGAGCGCTTCTTGACGATCGTGGGCAACAAATTGAAGAAGCCGGGCCATCCGTTCCTGTGGAAGTCTTGGGCTTTAACGGTTCTCCCTTGGCAGGCGATGACTTTGTTGTGGTGGAAAATGAAAACCGCGCACGAGAAGTTTCAGAATTTCGCCAAAGACGGGCACGGGAAGCAAAATCTGCTCTCTCAGCTCGTGGAACGATGGAACAAATGTTTACACAAATTGCCGAAGGCGAAATCAGAGAACTTCCGATCATTATAAAGTCTGATGTCCAAGGTTCTATGGAAGCCATTAGTGGCAGTTTGGCTAAGCTTTCTACGGATGAAGTCAAGGTTAATATCCTACACTCCGCCGTTGGAGAAATTACTGAAAGCGATGTGACCTTAGCTAAAGCTTCGAATGCTATCATTGTTGGTTTTAATGTGCGAGCCAACCCTCAGGCTCGGGAAGCCGCTAGACGAGATGGCATAGAAGTTCGCTATTATTCAATTATTTATGATGTCGTAGATGATATGAAGGCGGCCCTTGGTGGATTATTAGCTCCAACCTTGCGCGAAAAATACTTAGGTGCTGCATCGATTCGAAATGTATTTAGTATTTCAAAAATTGGTAAAATTGCTGGGTGTATGGTTACCGAAGGAATTGTCAAACGCGGCGCTAAAGTCCGTCTGTTACGCGATAACATTGTGATCCATGAAGGTACCCTTAAAACCCTGAAACGCTTTAAAGACGAAGTTAAAGAAGTGCGCGAAGGATATGAGTGCGGTATGGCCTTTGAAAACTATAACGATATCAAAGAAGGTGACACCATCGAATGCTTTGAGATCGAAGAAATTACCCGGACACTGGATTAATATTGGTTACATTTAAGATTAAAGAGAAGATGACAACCTATCCCCTCTTTGCAAACACCCAACCATTAAAAAATGGAAAAGTGGGTAATGAACTTGAGTTTTTGGATTGCCATGGCCCCTGCGAGACCTCTCAAAGATGGTTTCCCTGGTCGTCTTTACAAGGGCGACAGCTCGAAGTAATCCAGTCTTTCTTTTCTAAGTTAATTGCAAGGAGCGTAAGTGATAACCCAGGTTATGCCAAAGGTTGCGCCGAGGTGAGCGCAATCCGAGGCGTGGAGCATGCTCAAAGATACTGGATTGCTTTGGGTGTTAGACTCCCTTGCAGTGACAGATTGGGGGATTAATGAACAAGCCGAAAGGACCAAGTCAGCGTCAGCTGCGGGTTGGTGAAGAAATTCGCCATATTTTAGCCGAAGTCTTATCACATGGTCATTCTGGGAACGAACTCTTGGATCGCTCCTCTATCACGGTAACGGAAGTCCGTGTTAGCCCAGACCTTCATAATGCTACCGTTTTCATTGTTCCTCTTGGAGGGTTACATGTTCCTGAAATCCTTTCAGCTTTCAAAGAAAGGTCATGGTATTTTAGAAAGGAAGTCGCCCACAAGCTTCAGACCCGTGTGGCCCCTAGACTTGTCTTTCAAGCGGACCTCACTTTTGATGAAGCTCAACATATTGAATCTCTCTTAAGATCTCCTAGGGTAAGAAGGGATATTGAAGAGAAGGATTAGGTTCATCTAATGGTTCAATTCTCAAATTATTCACCATCCCTAGGCGTCATTCCAGCTTTCGCGGGATTTACAAGATGGGAAGAATTTCCTGCAATTCCCCCAGCTTCTTATAAGGACTTATTTATTTGAATTAATTGATTATGGGGCCCTTCTTCCAGAAAGACCCGTTATACCATTTCCGGAAAAAAATTATAATCTGGATTGCTTCGCTCCGCTCGCAAAGACGCCCACACACGCGTCTTCGCGAGGCTCCGTAAGGAGCCGCAGCGATCCAGAAAGACCTGCTTCTTCAGGGTCGTATAATTATT
>DATKTE010000342.1:0-2089 GCA_035531295.1 Alphaproteobacteria bacterium | reverse complement strand
CAACTTCTCCAAACTGCCGATAAGTAGCCGCAGTTTGAAACCTCAACCAAACTACCAGGGTGTGAATTCACAAGTATAATAAACATTGAATGACCAGTCCCTGAAATGCGCATTTGATGAAGAAATGAAGGAAATTTCAATTCTCTCGCGTTTGCGCATAAGTAGGTGGCAGAGAGAAAAATGGCATGTTACCTTCGGGGCGAAAAATACATAATGCTGCATGTATTGTCAAGAAGCAATCATCCTTCCTGACACAAACACCTCTTATGATCCCGATAGAGGGCAAACGTTCACCGCACTTTTAATGGTTTATGCTATCTGCTGATTAACTCAGATACTCTACAGATAGAATGCCCCGAAGACGACTGCATATTTCTATCGATACCTGACGATATTCAATATGCACTTGACTTCATATTTGAAATTGCTCATTATAGATTATGTGGATTATTGATAGGACCGAAGAGATTGCGGAATGGATAAGGAAACTCGATGAAGACGCAAAGGAAGCAATATTAAAAACCTTTTGATCTTGCAGGAAATAGGACCCTTACTCGGGAGGCCTTATGTTGACACAATCAAGGAAAGCAAACATAAGAACATGAAGGAATTAAGAATACAGAACAGGCAAAGACTGTTCAGAATCTTATTTGCCTTTGAGCCTGACAGAAAGGCAATTCTTCTTGTTGGAGGAGATAAACGGGGAGACAAGCGGTTTTATCAAAAGATGATACCGCTTGCCGATGCTTTACTTGATGAACACATAAAGAAATGGAGAAGACAGAAATGAAAAACAAGCTGAAAAGAAAAGACTTTATAGATGAACTCGAAGCGATGCTACCTCCGGTAAGAGTTCAAAGGGCAAAAAAGGAGGCAGAAAAAGAGATCTTCCGGATCAGGCTTTCTGAATTGAGAAAACAGATGGGTGTGAAACAGGAAGATATCCGGGCCTTTACACAATCCGGAATTTCAAAACTTGAATCGAGAAAAGACATGAAGATTTCAACCTTGGTGGAATATCTTCAAAACATCGGTATGGGTTTGGAAATTAAGGCTTATCCGAAAAAAAGGAAGCACAGAGCAGATGAGGTTGTCCTTCTGAAAATGTAGTTTTACAATGGCTTATAAACTGAAAAGGCCTATCAGAGAATATCAAGTAATCCTTAATCCTCAAACTCGTAAAAATTCAACATTTGCGCAAGTGTACTACACATAAATCGTTAACTTCCTGACACGTTTATTTGATGAAGTCCTTATCTCTGAAGAGTTCGGACTCAAAGTAATCTCGATGAAGTATTCGGATTCTTCCCTCTGGAATCCGGTGGCAGCTTTTCAAACTGAGGCTTTTTCTTGAGGGTTGAGAAGAATAGGGCGCGCCATTTTGCCCTATGTGACGCATGGGTTTATGGTTATTCCTTATGTAATAGATTTCTTCGCCCATGCGCAACGGTTTTACAAAGCATTGTACGGTCTGGTGACAGTTTGCTAACTTATCGAAATAAAACAGAAACAGCCTATTGATGCTTGTAGAGCCTTGATAATAGCCGATTCTTAAATAATGCGATAACTTATTGATTTATATAAACTAAATGGAGCGGGCGACGGGATTCGAACCCGCGACTTTCAGCTTGGGAAGCTAACACTCTACCACTGAGTTACGCCCGCAAACCAATGACTTAGGCGGTATTATACCATGTAACGCGGTGAAATCGTAATACGTTGACGGTTTTTATTTCATAAACAGAACTGTCCTATTTAATTACCGCTCCCCATTGCTGAAGGTGGGTGATAATAAAGTCGATAACCTGTTTATACTCTTCTTTGCCGTTTCCGGAAACAGGGAAAGGGTTGCCGAAAACCATTTGGATCGGATTGGTGCGGCGCAAGGGGCCAAGCTCTTTAAGGTATTTACCGTTTCCCCAGAAATCCGTTTTAATGGCAATAGGAATAACTTGTACCCCGGCTGCCCTAGCAAGCTTGATGCCCAGAGAGTTAAATTCCTCTGGAATGAATTCCGCAGACCGGGTACTCTGCGGGAAAATAATGACGGAAGTTCCTTTGGCCAGGAATTCTTTCCCTTTGGTCATTA
>DATKTE010000341.1:0-4317 GCA_035531295.1 Alphaproteobacteria bacterium | reverse complement strand
CACAGGAGAAAAAGATCTTTGTTGTTGAGCTCCAAAGTACTGACCCATCCCACTGAAAAATCCTCCGATAAGACTATTACGAATGAGAGGTCCCGCCTTATCCACAACGATTCCTCTTAAGCCCGCTCGGCCATCTTCTCCCACCACATAGCCTGATACTTGGGTTTCAGAAATCTCGCCCGTAAGTCTTTCCGTGCAGGTGAGTTTTTCAAGGCGCATATAAACCCGCTCAGAAGATAAGTCTCCATAGCATGACGCTAAAATATGGCAGGCCTTAAGGTCGGATTTAAATTTACGGGGTAAGTTGCCATGATCGGTGACTCTCAAAAGCACAGGACGGGGATCGGATGGGGAAGAAACGGACGTTGAGGCATCAACCCCACCTAGGAGAATGGCTTTTGCAAATGTTCCGGCGGGCAGGGTGTTTTCAATGGTCGATTTGTCTTGGGTGTTTTTCTGATGGGGGAGCATTTGATTCGAAAGTTTCAACAAAATTTTACGCACCCCAGTGGGTGAAGTTGTCCCATTTGAAGAGGGAAGATTTTCCTGTTCTGGAAGACTTGTCTGAGGAAGAGGAGCTTCGCTTCTGTTTTCTTCAATTTCGTTAAGTCTTTGCTGAATCTTATCTTCCTGCTCGGTTGAGCTTTTAATACTGGTCATGAAGAGTTTTTCTAATGCGTCTAATTTCTGTTGGGTGACCTTGTAGGCGGCCTCCATCCGTTCCACCCAATTTTCTAGAGGATTTACCCTTTGTCCCGCCGTTGTAATGTTTGTTTCTTGAATGGCGGATGAATCTGAAACGTCTGAGGAACTTCCCTGATCAACAGACCACAGCAGAAGACCTATGAGGCCTAACCCTAAAAGTCCTGCAAAACCAGCATAGAGATATTGTTTTTTCTTGAGTTGAAAAGCAGAACCGATCATGAAGTCCTCCTCTGTCTTGAGATTATATAAAGCTTGGTCTTTTCTTGAGGCCTGAGAGTACCCTTGGAAAGGTGAAGAGCCACATCTCGTTGAAGAGCAAGGTTTTGCTCTTTTAAGAGGATTGGGCAGTTCCCTTGGTTTTCGAGGGTGTAAATCCGGGCTTCAAATGCCTCGCCCTTATAAAGAGCAAGAAGCTCAAGTTTAAGGTCCTTTGAAAGAATACGATCGGGTTGAGTTAAGCGAGATTTTATGTAGCCTTTCAAACTTCCTCCTCTCACAACTTCTTTCATAAGTGTCGTGATTATTTGAAGCTGAGAAGGAACCTGATTGTGCTCTTCTAGTGGGAGGGAGTGAGGTTTGAAGAGGATACTCTGAGATTCAATAGGTTTAGAAATGAGCTTTAAATCTTGTGTTAAGCCCGATTCTGTAATCATCGTAATGGTGATGGGCTTTGAGGAAAAGGATTGGTTTTCACCAAAGGAAGATCCAGAAGAAAGTCGTAAAAAGATCTGCCCCCCTTCCTCATCGCTTTGGACATCAAAGCTTCCCTCACCTCCAAAAACTTGTTGGATACGATCCCCTACAACCGCAATGCGGTTTTGTTCCGTCTGGGAAATGAGTATTTGTGTGCTTTGTTGATCCACAAGGGGATAGGTCTGAAGAGCAAAGCAACTCTTCCCTAAAATCTGTAAACTTAAAGCTGTTAAGCTTGACGCAAATGCAACATGTTTTCTCATATTTAGGACTCCTGATTACTCGAGATGAGTTCGAAAGATTTGATGAGAAGTCGGCCCACTCTGTATTCAAACTGAAACTGGTACCTGTCTCTGGATTGTGAAATACGCTTTTCGCCCACAAAGCGAAGAAGGTCGCCTGTCAGCTCAACGGTTAGTTTATGGGCATCGACCTTGATCGCATTGGGCTGAAAGCTTGTGGTGACATGGTCTTTTTTAAGTTGGTCCTCATCGCGCAAAAGTTGTGTTTTAAGAGGACCGTATCCTTCGGAAACTGTATTACGCAAAATAATGTCACGCTTGTAAGCAGCACTTGCAGGGCTACTCTCCAAAATCAAATCTGCAAAAACCAAGGCCATTTCTTCAAGATAAGAAGCAGAGACTCTATTCTTCTCCAGCCAAATTTCTTGTTTGAGATCAGGGGGAACAACAACAATGCGCTCACTATGGAAAAGCGTAAAAAGCGCTTGGGTAAAATTAAGACCTAGCAATCCCAATCCCAAAGCGAGAATAAGGTTTCTTTGGTGCAATAAGTCCCCTAGACGGTTGTTTAAAAGACGGAGCTTCATCCCAGGTACTCCCGAATATAAGAAGGAGGGGTGGTGGGGAGCTTTTTGTTATTCTTAGGAAGATGCCAGTAAAGGGCATGCTTTAAAGTACTTAAGCCGAATCGTTTTTTAATGGTGGTTAAAGCCCAGTACCCCCCGCCTGAACACAATAACCCTAGGAAGGGATGCTCAACAGCAATCCCAAAGAATGCGGGGCCTAGAATCACCGTGGCTTCATCAACCGTCCACTTCAGGAGACGTAAAGGATCATCCAAGTGATGCAAAATGAGGTGCTGATCGTAATCAACAGACATTTTAAACCACCGCCGTAAAGGTTTTAAGGATCCAGTCCTTCATGAAGTAGGCAAAGACACATCCCAGAATGCCTGAGGCGAAGATCCAGCCATTTTGTTTGACGATTCCAAAAATAGCGGCAAAGCCACAAACCCCAAGAAGGCCCAATCGCATATAGCCGCCTGTAAAGAGTTTTTCGACTTTTTCGATTTCGTCTTTTAAAACCTCCCCCGTATGGGCCCAGAGTTCACTTGGAAAAAAGACAGATCCTAAAAAGAGGCTTGAGAAGAGAAGGAGCGACAGTGGCGTGTTTAATGACAAAGTCCTTTGGCCTAAATCCCTAAAGCCTGCCCCTGTCAAAGACAGGGGACAGGCCTTTAGAGACTTCGCGTCACCCGGGGATTTAAAGAGGCAGAATTCTCCCAGGTTTTTACCGACGAGGTCCCCGCTTTCGCAGGGATAAAGATTGACGCATTTTTTACTGTCGGTAAAACTTGTTTTGATAGCTAACTGCATGTAAGGGCCCTTTCGTGAGTATTAGGAATGAAGCTTTCTGACTTAGAAGCATTCTGGTTGGAGCGAAGGTGTTCAACCTTCCCCTCATAGTCAAAAATGACGATGTGAGGGACGATACGTGCCCGATGGGTCTTACCCGTCTTGTGCTGGTAGGTGAGCTTTCCTTCCACATAGATGGCATCGCCGCTTTTAAGGATATCCTTGATCCACCCCTCACTGTAGATTCGCGAAAGACCGTAATCTGATGCCAGTCGGTGCAGGTTTGCCATTCACCATCAGAATCCTTCCAAGATGAACTTGTGGCCAAAGAAAAAGTTGCGATTTCTCGTCCATCCTGAGTCATCCAAATCTCTGGAGCACGGCCAATGTTTCCTTGGAGAATTACTTTATTCAACATGGTTTTCTCCTGTGTAGAGCGTGATATGGGTTTGAGGAATTGAAGTTTCCAGACGCGTTCTGAGGGTGCGTGCTTTTGGGTAGTCTTTTGCAAAGACCCACGTCATTTTGAGGCGTAGGTCGTCGATTTTACCCAGAACGTTAGGGTCTTGACTGCCAATCCATACAAGCCGTTCATTCTCACATTCGATAAACCACGCAGGAGCTATTTGTTTGAGATCATCCAGCGATAGCGGCTTTTCAAGCATCTGTGACTCATTAAGCCACAGCCCGATCGCCAACTGGCTGCACCACCTTTTCCACACAGGATCCTTGATGGAAGCCAAAATAGCCTCTTTTTCTCGATCTTTTGCGGGATTTGTCTGCGCTTCTTGGTTCCGAGTCTCAATGGATTGAGGATCATCAAAGTTCCCTTCCAAAATCTTGATCACATTGCTCTCAACCAAAACCCAATCGAAGGTGACACGCCATCTCCGCGCTCCTTCGCCCATCAAAAAGGGTGAGCCTTTGACACGTAAGCAAAACCGCTCCCATAACCGGATGTCATTTTGAAAATGAAAGGCAAACAAGGATTCCAGCAGATCTTTTCGCTCCTCAGTGAGCTGGAGAACAGTTTGGCCAATGTGCTGCTCCCAAAGGGCAACCATTTCTTCTGCAATGGAAAATTCCTCGCGCGCACGCGTTTTCTCTGTGTGCTCTCTGTTTGTATTCTCTGTAGTAGTCTCTGTATTACAACGGGCATTTTGCCCATTCGAAAGGGCACCGTGCAGCTTCGATCGGGGATCATGCACATTCGAAGGAGTATTCTGCCCACTCGAGATTTCTACAATCTTTGAAGTTTCAGGAAGGTTTTGCTCAAGAGCTAAAAGATCTTTCTGAATTTTCTTCATGTTCACCCGATATTG
>DATKTE010000340.1:0-3674 GCA_035531295.1 Alphaproteobacteria bacterium | reverse complement strand
ACAGTGTCTTCTTCTCGGGTCGCCATTCCTGACCTTCCATTACCCCCGCGCTTTTGTGCTCGGTAGGTATTGATTGGCACGCGTTTGATATAGCCTCCAAGACTTAACGTAACGACCATTTCTTCCCGCTGGATTAGGTCTTCCTCATCCGCATTCATTTCTCCCTCTTCAATGGATGTGCGACGAGGGGTAGCGTAAAGTTCCTTGACTTCAAGGAGCTCAGCTTTCGAAATTTCAAGACGACGATCTCGAGAGCTTAAAATATGAAGAAATTCTTTTATTTCTCCGACAATGTCATTGAGTTCCTTGGCAATCTTTTCGCGCTCAAGACCAGTTAGACGATGGAGTCTTAAATCTAAAATGGCCTTGGCTTGTGCTTCTGACATGTGATAAGTCGCATCAACAACAGGGTAGCCTGGTTCATCAATGAGGCGGATAAGAGGTTCAATATCCTGGACCTTCCAGGGACGACTGAGAATTTGTTCTCTAGCTGTTTGAGGGTCAGGCGCTTTCCGGATGAGGGCAATCATTTCATCTAAGTTTGCAACAGCTAGAGCGAGTCCAACTAAGATATGAGCGCGGTCACGGGCTTTTTTGAGTTCAAATTGAGTTCGGCGCGTAATAACTTCTTCGCGGAAGGCGATGAAATGCTCCAGAATTTCCTTTAATCCCATTTGTATGGGGCGGCCACCAGTTAAAGCCAACATGTTGACGCCAAAGCTGCTTTGAAGAGTGGTCATCGCATAAAGGCGGTTAAGAACAATTTCGGGAATTGCATCTTTTTTGAGCTCAATCACGATGCGAACGCCATCACGGTCTGATTCATCTCTTAAGTCAGAAATACCCTCGAGTTCCTTGTTGTGTATAAGTTCGGCAATGCGTTCTTGCATTTTGGCAGGGTTTACCTGATAAGGTACTTCAGTGACAATAATCGCTTCCCGATCTTTGCGAACGGTTTCAATATGGGTTCGACTTCGAACGACAAGGGATCCCCGACCCGTTTTGAAAGCATTATATATGCCCCGCTTTCCCATAATCATTGCCCCCGTGGGAAAATCAGGCCCGGGAATAAATTCCATAAGTTCTTCAACTGTCAAGTCCGGATTATCGATCAACGCACAACATCCGTCTACGACTTCACCAAGGTTGTGGGAAGGGATGTTCGTGGCCATCCCGACAGCAATTCCACCGGCGCCATTGACCAATAGATTAGGTATGCGAGCAGGAAGCACGGTAGGCTCTTCCGTTGATTCATCATAGTTGGGCTGAAAATTAACAGTTTCCTTATCGATATCGGCCAAAAGATATTGAGCGGGTTTCGAAAGCCTTGCTTCCGTATACCGCATGGCTGCTGCAGGATCCCCATCCATTGATCCAAAGTTGCCCTGTCCGTCAATGAGGGGGAGGCGCAGCGAAAATTCTTGTTTCATACGAACTAAGGAGTCGTACACAGCTTCCGTACTATGAGGGTGATATTTAGCAATGACACCCCCCACGATATGGGCTGATTTACGGTGGGGCTTGCTCGCATCAAAACCTGATTCATACATTGAGTATAGAATCCGTCGGTGAACGGGTTTCAATCCATCTCGAACATCTGGCAAAGCACGGCTTACAATCACGCTCATAGCATAAGCGAGATAAGAGGTTTTCATCTCATCTACGATATTGACGGAAGGGATCACAATATTTTCGCTCAACTTTGGGCTCCTTTTAAACCATTATAGACGAAGAAAGGCGAGATGTTAAAACGGGATTTCATCATCGATATCTCCCATGGAGGGGAGCGATTCGCGGGCACTGTTGCGTGAGCTTTCAAAGGACTCCAGTTCGCCTCCAGCATTTTGACTCCGAGCCCCATCAAGCATGGTCAATTCTCCGCGGAAACGAGGGACAATAACTTCAGTTGTGTAGCGTTCTTGCCCATTTTGATCGGTCCATTTGCGCGTTTGAAGTTGACCTTCAATATAGATTTTGGCTCCTTTTCGCAGGTATTTATCAGCAACGTCCGCTAGTTTTTCATTAAAAATCACGACGCGGTGCCATTCGGTCCGTTCTTTTTTTTCTTGAGTTGTGCGATCGCGCCATTGTTCTGACGTGGCGACAGAGAGGTTGACAATTTTAACGCCCTCTTGGGTCATTTTCACCTCAGGGTCTTTGCCCAAGTTTCCTACTAAAATAACTTTATTGACGCTGCCGGCCATACGCTTTCCTCATTTTTTAGGGTTACTCAATTTATTGTAATACTCTTGCAATGGAAATGTAGATCCTCCCCTTCGCGAGGACAAGCCTTTTCTTGAAGGAGAGCAGAATTTAATAGGTGATCGAGGCGTATTTAAGTTGCTTGGTGTTGGGTTTTGTATAGCCAAGTGAATTAACAAATTTTAGGCAGTATATATTTATTAATATACACCTTATTTTAAGGTTGTCTAATTTACTAATTAGCCATTTAAAGAGCGAACAGATGGCTCATGAAATTTAACGCTTTTTTCATCATCTAAAATGTGGCACTCTTATCTAAGGACTTCTCTAAAGGGAGGGAAGAATGTACCATCAAATCCTTAAAGGATTTTTTCTTATTTGTCTCTGGCTAGGCTCGGCCCATGCTGAGGAATTCGAAGATGTCTCTTCACGCTTTCACGCCCAATGGGATGTGGGCGATCCAGAACGGCAGAAATTGCTGGAAATATATGGGGCACTGCGTGTCCAGTTTGATCAAAATGGCTATCCTACGCCTCACGGCCTTTCGCCCGAATTAATGCAGCGATGGCATAGTTTCTATGAGCTATGCATGCGTGATGGATGTTATTACTGCGATGCGGATCTAGGAAGCTGTGAAACAGGGACTTGTGGCCCTGAGAATGCTAATTGTAGGCCATATGTGGGCAGTGAAGGTCTCCCAAAATGCGGAGATGAGTGCTCAGATTATGCTTTTGCGTCAACTTTGAGTTAAAGTTCTCATCGACTAGGGCGTTGCCTCTGTGTCGACGAGTTTTTTTATTAAGGTTTAGGAGACTATGCCTTCCCTGGCGCGGAACAAATCACATAGTGAATTAAATAAACGTAACTTCAAATGAGTTAACTACGCACCCACTTCCAAGCTTTATCTATCTCCGAGCTTGGAAAACATCGGACTTCGGTTTTAAAAAAGGGAGCTAGGAGCTTTGCCCAAGTATAAACCCAGTGTTGATCTGTAACGACGGCCTTCTTTTCGACCTTTGAGCTATACTTAAATACCTTGGGAAGTGTTTTTAGAATGGCCGAAACTTCTACGCCTTCATAATCACTTAGGTCGGATAGAATGCGTACGTTTCCATGTTGAACAATCAGACTATCAATGTATGGAAGAAGAGTTTCATAATCTTGAGCACGCATACGACCTTTTACACGAATCCCAATAACGTTTCCTCCGCTTTCTGGAAGGATGTTATACATAAAAGTCTCCCTTTTTAAATATGATATCAGACTTTCTTTCTTTCACAAAATTTTGTATACTAAAGCTGACTTTCGTTGGAAAGTTTCATTAAATATTCAGGAGAAAACTTATGCATCGACATCATCACCATCATAAAAACTTTCAAACACTTCGATTTAACCAACTTGATAGAATGAGGAACCTAAAATGTATACTTTTAAAAACGTGATTCAAACCCTTAAAATTACACCACTTATTT
>DATKTE010000339.1:0-5190 GCA_035531295.1 Alphaproteobacteria bacterium | reverse complement strand
TTTCCATCTGTCCAGTGGTCGATGAAGTCACTAAGAAAGCTATCTTTATTCAATCTCATGTCGTTTCTCCGTAAGTTAAAAATGCCCCTCACTGGGAGGGGCTTTGGTTATTATGCCGCAACACCGGCAGCATTCTTGGCGTAGTCCATGGCGGCAGAGTGAAACATTAGCCCAGTCGTGTGGATGCCAAAATCAGTCTCGACCTCAACCTCATAGCTTGATGAGTGGACGATGTGGTAAACGGTGGCCGTCACCGTGTTGGCTTCATTTGTGAAAGTTGCGTATTCAGTTGTTTTGTGCATGTCCATTGTCGTCTCTCCATAAAATGACAATCTGATTATACAGTGGGGCCCAAGGTTGTCAAGTGCGCTCACAAGCTTGCAAGGGTTTCTTTACTCAAAAACTCAGTGATCTTTTCCCAAGCTTCTTTTGCTCCCTTAGCAACTTCGTATCGAAAGCCCAAGCCCTCAATCTTTTCCTTGAATGCCTTTTGATCTGGCCCCCATACTCCGCCTTTTCTTCTCTTCATCTCAAGATAAAGGGCATCTTTATATTTGAGAATAACAAGATCAGAAACACCATTTTCCATACCCTCACGCTTCATGAGTGCTCTGTGGTGTGGTTCTACGTTTGCTCCGTTTGGAACAGCGTAGAAAGGAATTTTTTCCTTTCTTAGCCTCAAGACTAAAGCCTCTTGTTCCTTGCCTTCTAGTGGTGTTTTATTTTTACTCAAAACCAATCTCCATAAGCAGTGGCGACAATATTGATATGATCGCCCTCACGCAGTTTATTTATTTTATCCCTTTCCCTTTCCATTTTTGCCGTCCCATTTCCGCAAAATTTAAAGATGGTTTCCCCGTTATCCAATTTCACCCAGAACCAAGAGCCAACAAATCCTTTTTTTGTGGTGGAGTTTCTCTTCTCCCCTACCAAAACAACCTTGGGGATGTTGGCTAATCGTTCAATCTCTTTCATTTTTAGAGCCTCATCCCTCTCAATAATCTCTTTTTTAGCTGCCAGTTCAGCCCCACAGTAAGGGCAAATAATCCCATCTTCAACGATCTCGAAACACTCATGACAAACCGAAGCCGTGTTTTTTTCTCTTTCTTTTGCGTCCTCTTTTTCTTTTGGCTTACGAACTTTAGGGTTGCTTGGGAGTCCATGGCGCAGGTAGTTACCGACCAAATCTAGGATCAGTGCATCATTTTTTCCTTCGCTTATACGAAGACTCCGGCCACATATTTGCGTGAACAATGATGGACTCATGGTTGGTCTGGCCACAACAAGACAATCCACGGTGGGATCATCAAAACCCACTGATAGCATGCTAACATTAACAAGTATTCTAGTCTCACCACGCTTGAAAGAATCAATCCTATTCCTGACCTGCAAAGGATGAAGCTTTGAGTGCACACAATCCACACCCAAAAACTCAGAAAGCTTTTCGGCATGATCAATCGTCACACAAAAAACCATGATACTTTTACGATCAGAAGCATAAGTCTCGATTGCATGCTTCACCGTTCCCATGTGGTGCTCCTCGGTTAGCAACCCTTCAAGCTCGGACTCGTTAAATTCTCCTCCGGTCTTTTTAACCCCGTCAAGTTCTTTCATTTCCTCGGCCATTTTGTAACGATAGGGCGATAGATACCCCATCTCTATCATGTCATCAATCCTAGCCTCGAAGCATGGATCGCCCCAGATTTTGCCCTCACCATACAACCACCCTTTAGAATTAAAAGGCGTCCCAGTGACACCTAAAACTCTGAGCCTTGGGTTTTTCTCAAGGAAATAGTCCACAATAGTTTGATATTTTGGCGAGTAGTAATGCACTTCATCAATTATTATAAGATTTAGATCTCCAAACATATCCAAGTTTCTCGATACCGTTTGCCAAGTTCCGACAGTTATATCTTGATTGTTCTTTTGATTGCCCATAAAAAACCCACAGGATAGATCAGGAGCCACGACATTGAACTTCTCGACCGTTTGCATGACCAACTCTTTCAAGTGAGCTAGGAATAGGCATTTTGCCCCGAAATCAGTTTTAGATTTTCTCATGATCTCGGATGCCACGATGGTTTTTCCGAAACTCACGCAAGCGTTGACTAGGTGATATGTGCCACCGTTACGAAATGAGGAGAAAACCTCGGATATGCAATCCTCTTGGATCGGCCTCAGCTTCATCATGGTGCCACCTCGGTTTTAGAGGTGGCACCATCGTTTTGCCCTAGTGAAATAAGGGTTTGTTTATCCTCGGGTGCCACCTTTTGACCTTTTTTCAATAAAAACTTTAGAGCGGTCCCTACTACGCCTATTTTATCCCTATTTAACTTTTTAGAGAAAAAGGTGGAAAGGTGGCACCATGACCCAAACGAGCCTATATAAACACTGGGTTTTTTTGGGGTGCCACCTCTGGCGAAAAGGTGGCACCAAGGTGGCACTAGGTGGCACCATTTGGCTAAATTGTCCATGATTTGTCCTTTAAATTTCTTTTTAGTCCCAACTTTTTCAAGATCTTCGCCACTCTCATTTGAACTGACTTATCAAAGCTGTCTTTTCGGCCTCCAAAAACATCAAGCCAAACATCCAAAGAGAATACTTTTTCTCTCCCTTCAATAAATTCTTTTACGAGGCTTTCCATTTCGTCTGATTCTGATTTGTCAGATTGGGCACTTATAGCAGCATCAATCATTGACTGATCTTCTAGCCACCATTTTTCGCCTTTTCGGTATCTGATCACAGCTTCACCCCAAAGATGGGAAAGGCACGGTTTTAATTTTTCCTTGTCACACTTATCAACTACCACTGGCCAGTACCTACGCTCTCCGGTATCATCTTTCAAATATGAATCTTCATTCGTCGTTCCGATAAAAACACATCTCCGGGGATAACCTTGTGACCGTCTCGCATAAGATAATCGCTCACTGTCCACTTGCTGAGTCAGGAAAGCTTTATTTGCCTCACGATCACCGCTAAGAGCTTTTAGTTCTGGCATCTCAATGATCCATTTTCCGAGCATCTTATCAACCACGTCCTTTCCCTTTGAAATGTCAGTCAAAAGCTCAAGGAAATAACCAAAAGACAACTCTCTCAAAAATGACGACTTGCCGACACCCTGACCACCCTCTAAAATGAGCATTGTGTCAACTTTACAACCTGGTTCATAAGCACGGGCAACAGCTGAAATCATCCACTTTGAACCAACAGCAGAGGCATATTCTGATTTTTCAGCACCGCAAAGACAATGGAGCCAATCATCAAGTCGTGGCTTTTGGTCCCAGTTATCAGCGCAACTATCTAGCAGACTCGTCAAAGGGTTGAAGCTGTCGTGAAGACTAACATTCGTGACGGCATCGGATAGGCAGTCCTTCCCAAACTCGGCATAATCCATCGCCAACCATGACCTGAGTTGAGGCATAACATTTTCGTCAATTTCAATCCACCCATTTTCATCAACTACAACACCTTTTAAAAATGGCACTGATTCAGTAATGACTGGCCTTTTTAGGAAATCGTTCCACCTTATTCTACCCTTGATTCTTTCGTGACTTGAAAGTATTATGTTGCAATTCTTTAGGCCTCCCTTTGTGCCTCCTGTTGAATCCATATCGAGATCAATTTCCCAACCTGTCGAAATAGATACAACAGGACGTTTGCGAATATCGGCAAGATCTTTTTCTTTCATTCCGACGACAGAATTAGCCTCAGCCTTTAGCCTGATCCAATCAACTTTTGAAAGTTCACGAATGTCTGATACCCTTTTTGTAAAGGCAACTATAGCTTGATTTTTTCCACCAGAAGCAAAAGCCGTGACTACTTCGCTCGTTATTTTTGAAACAACATCTTCTTTTTCCTCTATAGAGTCTAAATCAAGCATTGCTTTTTTACCTCATCTAAACCAAAATTAACGTGCAAATCATTGAAGTCGCTAAATTCTAAACTTTCAAAATGTGGCAAAAATAGCGGACATTCAAGATATTCAGCTGCCTTTTTTCCTGCGATAAGACCGGGGTTTTTCCCTGTCTTTTCTTTTGTGGCGATATCATTGTCAGCACAAACAACGACGTCCTTTTTCTTGAAGTATGGAGCAGCCGAAACAAGCCCATTCGTTGAAAAACAAACGGCCACCGTCCAACCTGTCGACATGTGGATGCTCGCCCCAGTTGCGTATCCCTCGCACAATGCGACCTTGGAAGAACCCGCGATTAGATGATAGACCGCTCTTGTGTCGCTGTTTGGGAGATATTTTTTAAACCCACTTTTACCGATAGATTGAAGCCCTCGCAATTTTCCCTCCCTTACCATGGGGACCAAAACGGAAGACTTATAAAATTTCACACCAAAGGCACCGACCATTTTTCTCTTTAAGTATTCTGACTCTCCAGAATTTTCCGCTTGCTCCCATATAAATTCAGCTCTTATCTGTGCTTCCTCGTTCCGCTGTTTGTCTTCTAGTCTTTGTTCCTCTACCTTCTTCGCGTAATTGGCCTTTATTGCCTCGAATTTATCTTTATTTATATTAAGGTCGACCCTTCTTTCTGTGACAAATGGACGTTCTGAAACTTTAAAAGATCCAAAAATCCCATCAACCAAAATGTCGTCTTCCCTTGCTATTTCTCGCAATTTGTAAAAGCCAGACATTTTCGATCTCTTCTCCCCCATATACGAGCAACGATGGTATCTTCCATCGAGCTCAATAAGTTGAGGTTCTAGCCCAAATTCAAGTATTTGGGCCTCTGCGTCATTTAGGGTTGTTAGCATAGCTTATCTGCCCCTCGCCTAAGAGCTACTAGCCTAGTCATTAGTTTTGCGTTCTCTAGTCGCCAAAGACGTTCGTTTCTCATGTTTAACTCTATAAGACCATCACGATCCACGCCAGTCTTATATGCCCCATTCTCCCAAGCAATCTTGGCCACATGATAAGCACAGCCATCAAGACTAGCTCTTTCCTGCCCTTCTTCTTCCCACCATTTTTCAAAGTCGCTCATTTCACACCCCCTTTATCAATTTTTTTATAACACTTACGGCAACATATTTTATTCACATGTTCAACCTTAACTATTTTTATTTTTGGAGCTATGCGTCCACATATTTCGCATAATTGATGAAATCCAAGATTTGTGTAGTTATCTTTCATTTCTCACCACCTTTCAAATATGCGTCCACTTCGTCAAGGTCAGCTAACCT